>JAIWBQ010000169.1:0-3131 GCA_048633745.1 bacterium | reverse complement strand
AGTAAATGCGAAACACTAATATCTAAATACTAAAAAATTCAAAACTCAAAGGTCAAAATAATTCGGGTCATATGGATGTTGAGCATTTGATATTGTATAGAATTTCGTATTTAGTGCTTAGGATTTTCCCTGAAGATAAGCATCGATATCAGCAGCTGCCCGCTTGCCAGCTCCCATAGCGCTGATAACTGTAGCTGCCCCAGTAGTTATATCCCCACCAGCCCAGACACGGTCTTTGCCCGTCCTCCCTGTAGCATTATCAATTTTAATCCCTCCCCAGCTGGTGAGTTCAAGCCCCTTAGTTGTTGAGGGAATAATCGGGTTAGGTCTGGTGCCCAGAGCGGGGATTGCTATGTCGATATTCATGATAAATTCAGTCCCTGGCTTTGGAATTGGTCGCCGCCGACCACTTTTGTCAAGTTCACCCAGCTCCATTTCATATAATTCTACTGCTTTTACTCTCCCTTGCTCATCCCCAATGAACCTGCTGGGACTTGTTAGAAGCTTGAAAATAACCCCTTCTTCCTCGGCATTCTCCCTTTCCTCAGCTCTGGCAGGCATTTCCACTTTAGAACGGCGATAGATGATATATACTTCCTCAGCTCCGAGCCTCAGGGCACATCTGGAAGCATCCATCGCTACATTTCCCCCACCGAAAACCGCTACCCTCTGGCCTACTTTTATCGGAGTATCATATTCAGGGAAGAGATAAGCCTTCATCAGGTTTGTTCGAGTAAGAAATTCATTAGCGGAATAAATGCCACTGAGGTTCTCACCGGGAATATTCAAGAACATTGGCGCCCCAGCCCCCGGAGCCAGGAAAACGGCATCGTAGCCATTTTTCAAAAGCTCATCCACAGTAGCTATCTTGCCTACCACCTGGTCAAGCTTGATTTCCACGCCAAGTGACCTTACATAATCAACCTCAGCCTGAACAATAGCTTTAGGCAATCTAAACTCGGGAATGCCGTACATCAATACGCCACCAGCCACGTGAAGTGCCTCAAGAATAGTAACTTCATACCCCAGTTTAGCCAGATCGGCAGCGCAAGTTAAACTTGCTGGCCCTGAGCCTATTACAGCTATCTTCTTTCCATTAAGTTTTGTGCGCTGCTTTTGCTTTTGACTGACTTCAGGGTGGCTTTGTTCCCAATCGGCTGCATACCTCTCTAATCTGCCAATAGCAATAGGAGCACCCTGTTTGGCTAGGTTACAGTACAGCTCACACTCAAGCTCTTGAGGACAAACCCTCCCACAGATAGCAGGAAGACTATTTGTGCTTTTAAGTATTCGCACTGCCTCGGGCATATTGCCGTCGCGTATTGCTTTTACGAATTCAGGGATATCTATATAGACGGGGCAGCCTTTGATGCAATTAGTTTTCTTACATTCAATGCAGCGACTTGCCTCCTCGATAGCTTGCTCTTCGGTATATCCCAGGGCTACTTCATTGAAGTTCGCTCTTCTTACCAAAGGCTCCTGCTTTGGTATGGGCACTCGATTTAAATTTAGTTTTTTCTTTTCAGTCATAGGGTTTCGCCTTTCTGGACATGTTTGCTTGCCAAAGTTCTAGCGATTTCTTTTCCTCATCTAAATAGGTACGCTGACGATTTATAAGCAAGTCCCAATCAACCTCATGACCATCGAAGTCTGGCCCATCCACGCAAGCAAACTTTGTTTCGCCGCCCACTGATACACGGCAGCAGCCGCACATGCCAGTGCCATCAACCATTATGGGGTTGAGGCTTACGATGGTCTTGACGCCAAAGGGTTTGGTAGTTAAGGAGCAGAACTTCATCATTACTGTGGGGCCGATGGCAATGACCCGACCTACCTTAGTCTCCTGCAAAAGCTCTTTTAATGGTTCGGTAACCAATCCTTTACGCTTGTAAGAGCCATCATCGGAAGTCACAATAAGCTCATGGCTCACACTGCCCAGATGCTCTTCCCAGAAAACAAGGTCTTTAGTACGAAAGCCCATAATTGAGACGACTTTGTTTCCCGCCTCTTTCATGGCTCGAGCAATTGGCACTATAGTAGCAATGGCAAATCCTCCAGCAACGCAAACCACAGTGCCAAATTGTTCAATCTCCGTGGGGCGACCTAGCGGGCCGACAAAGTCAAGGATGCTATCGCCAGCGTAGAGCTGTGCTAACTTCTTGGTAGTAGTGCCTGCTTTCATAAAAACAACGGTCACGCTTCCCTGTCCCTCATCCCAATCAGCAATGGTTAAGGGAATGCGTTCCCCTCTTTCATCACTTCTAACAATAACGAATTGCCCTGCCTGAGCCTTCCTGGCTATTGCTGGCGCCTCAATCGTAAATAGATGAATATCTGGAGTAAGATCCTCTCGAGCTAGAATCCTATACACTTTTAACCTCCTGAGGATAATTCCTTACAAAAATTCCTGTAATTGTAGCACAGTACGTTGAATCTGTCAGCTTTAGATTGCTATACTAACTCGAGAGAAATGCCTGAGTTGCCTGAAGTAGAAACGATTAAAAATGAGCTTTCACCTTGGGTAACTGGGCGGAGTTTCACTCAGGTTACTATTTTTGACACCGATTTAGTGCCTGAAACCTCAGTCGGGGAGTTTCGCCGCGGTCTAACTGGGCAAACAATACAGAGCCTGGAGCGCCGGGGGAAATATCTCATCTTTAATTTGGGTAATCAGTCGCTGATTATGCATTTCAGGATGACTGGTGCCTTGCTGGTAAATCCCAAAGGAATTGACCGCTATGCCAGGGCAGGTTTTCAGCTTTCTAATGACATCCAACTCGTATTTATTGACCGTCGCAGGCTGGGGCTAATGTGGTTGGCGGGAAATGCTGAGGCTATAGTCGGTAAACTAGGTCCTGAACCATTAAGTGAAGGCTTCACTCACGGTATCCTGGGGCAAAGATTAAGCCAGCATCACATCCCCATAAAAGCAGCACTTATTGATCAAGGCCTTGTTGCTGGAATCGGCAATATGTATGCCGATGAGGCTCTCTTTGCCGCCCGGATCCATCCTTTGAGAAGAACAGATACTTTACCGACTGAGGAAATTCAAAGCTTATATTACTCTATCCGTGAGGTTCTTGGGTCAGCTATTGATAGCAAAGGCGCTAGCGTAGATACCTATGTTCGCC
>JAIWBQ010000168.1:0-7531 GCA_048633745.1 bacterium | reverse complement strand
AGGCCAACCCGGTAGCTACACCCACCTCATCAGCTTGTTCTGCCATCTCGTAGCGGAATTTTCTAGGCCCAAGGTAATCATGAAGCTTATCCGGGGTGACTACGGTTACTTGCTTCCTCCCTTCAGCCATCTGACGAGCTACTTTACGACAGGTAGTGCCGATTTCACGTTCCAAGCTCCTCAAACCTGCTTCTTTGGTGTAATGCCGAATAATGCCAAGCACAGCTTCGTCGTTGATCCCAAATTGTTGTGCAGTTAGCCCATTTTCGTTGAGCTGCTTAGGAATAAGAAACCTTTCAGCAATGTGAAGCTTCTCATTCTCGGTATAGCCTGATAGCTCAATGACCTCCATCCTGTCCAATAGCGCCGGGGGAATAGGATCGACGATATTAGCTGTGGCAATAAACATTACCTTGGATAAATCAAAGGGCACATCGAGGTAATGGTCCACAAAGGAAAAATTCTGCTCTGGATCAAGAACTTCGATTAAGGCTGCTGAGGGGTCGCCCCTGAAATCCACACCTACCTTATCAATTTCATCGAGCATAAATAAGGGATTATTAGACTCAGCACGACGCAATCCTTGAACAATCCTGCCGGGTAAAGCACCTACATAAGTCCGGCGATGTCCCCGAATATCAGCTTCATCCCTGATGCCACCCAGAGATATGCGGACAAATTTCCTTCCCAGAGCACGAGCGATTGACTGCCCTACTGAGGTCTTGCCAGTACCCGGAGGACCAACGAAACATAAAATAGGTCCTTTCATATCCGGCTTTAATTTTCGTACCGCCAGATAATCAAGTATCCTTTCCTTCACCTTGTCCAAGTCATAATGGTCTTCGTCAAGAATCTGGGATGCCTGGCTAATATCAAAGTTATCCTCGGTGCTTTTTGACCAGGGAAGATTAATCAGCCAATCGAGATAAGTACGTGATACAGTGTACTCGGCAGCTGCCGGTGGCATCTGGGCTAAACGGTCAAGTTCTCGCTCTGCCTCCTTGCTCGCCTCAGGAGGTAGTTCTGATTCAGCAAGCTTTTCTTTGAGCTCATTTATCTCTATGGTTCGCTCATCAGCTTCTCCTAACTCTTTCTGTATCGCCTTAAGCTGCTCCCGTAGGTAAAACTCCCGTTGAGCCTTAGTCATTTCCTCCTTAGCTTCAGCTTGGATTTTACTTCCCAGCTCCAAAACTTCTAGTTCACGATTGACAAATGTAGTTAGTTTTTTTATCCGCTCCGCAACATCGATACTCTCTAAAATTCCCTGCCTTTCCTCACGATTAAGATTAATGTGGGCGGCGATAAAATCAGCCAGACTCCCGGGGTCTGGCATGTTTAGCACAGCAATATTCAGCTCGCTAGGCAAATTAGGCGCCAACTCAACTATCTTCTGGAAAAGCCCGGTTAGATTCCTGATAAGAGCTTCAAGCTCGGTAGTCTCCTCCATCTTATCCTCAATTACCTCAACCTTGGCTTTCAGAAAAGGGTCAATCTGGGTAATCTTCTTCAATTCGATCCTGGAAAGCCCTTGTAAGAAAACTTGAACTGAACCATCAGGCAATTTGAACATTCGAATAATAAGAGCGGCAGTACCTACAGAGTAGAGGTCAGCAGCTTCCTTTGAATCCGGCCGTTGGGCAAAAAAGCCAACGACTTTATCACCAGCAGCAGCTTCGTCTATAAGCTTGATTACTTTTTCCTCCGCTGTACCTAGAGGGACAATAAGAGAGGGATAGACTGTAGCTTCAGAGTGAGAAAGAATAGGCAACTCCTCAGGAATGTGAAATTTTTCCGTCTTTGTCTCTTCCTTTCCTTTAGCAATGACCATTATCAGGTTCTCCTATTAGCTCACTGTTATACTTACACGTCGTGGCTTTTCTTTGCCTAGCTTGGGTAGAACGACTTCTAAGAAACCAGCTTCAAAAAAAGCTTTGATTTGATCCACGTCCACATTCGCAGGTAGGGCAATATGCCGCTCGAAAGGCCCCCACAAAATCTCCATCCTGGAATAGGTTCGCTTAATACCTTGCTTTATATCTCTCCTTTCACCTTTGACAATAACAATATTATTATGAACAGTTACCTCAATCTCATCTTCCTTAATGCCAGCTAATTCCACGAGGACTACTACATCCCCATCAGTTTCATAAACATCGATAGCTGGTTGCCAAGTTTTAGGAGAAAAACGCACCATAGGCGGTTTGCGGCTAGCAACGTCATCCATCAGCCGCCCTACCTCTCTTTGTATATTAACAACTACTTCAGACCAGTCTCTCCGTAACTCGACCATCTGCTGCCTCCTTTTCCTCGCCAACTAAAAGGTCAGTAGCGAGGGCTATCCTTTTACTTGCTGAAGAACTTTGCCTTGTACCTGCGTTGACTATAATGATACATCAAGTCTCAATGAAGTTCGAATTCCGGACTCGATCGCTTCAGGCATAGCTTATCCCAAAATTGCCACAACACCCTGGCGAATCATCTTTATGGCAATAGCGGCTAGAAGTAACATAACTATCTTGGATATAGCATTCACGCCGGTATTGCCTAGAAAACGTACAATCCGATCAGCCTGCCTAAGAAGGAGCCACTGTATCGCTAGATTAAGAATAAAGGAGACTCCACAGTAGTAGAATATTGGTCAATAAGCAGTAGCAAAGTAGTAAGCACCGCCGGCCCTACAATCCAGTGGAGTGCCTAGCGGGACGGCACCTACCATCTCGGAAGCTGATGAATCCTGAGTTTCTACTATCTTACCAGTGATTAAATACTTGATCGCTAAAACTAGCAAAATGATGCCGCCAGCCACTAGGAAATCAGCCACCTCAATACTCAAAAGCAGAAAGACAGCCTTGCCGATAGCAACAAATCCCAGTCCTACGCCTAGCGCAGTAAATGTTGCCAAACGCATTGTGCGTCTACGTTGTGTAACCTCTATTCCTTGCGTCAAAGAGAGAAAGATAGGCAAATTTCCCATCGAATCCATGGCTACAAGAAGAGGCACAAAAGTCGAGCCTAACTCTCGGAGAACATGCACTATATTTTGCCTTAAAAATTCCCTCTGTCCTTCTGAGTACAGTGAAGAATCTCTGAGACCCTTCACTCCGTTCAGGGTGACAACTTGACCACCATTAAGTGCAAAGAGGGATAGATTTGTTTCTATTCGAGGGATTTCATTCTGCAAGGAAATCCAAAGTAGCCAGGGAAATTACGCTATCCCCTTCAGCCAGGTTCATTACGTGCACTCCTCGACTATTCCTGCCCTGAATCGAGACCTGCCCCATAGGAATACGCACAACATTGCCACTGGCCGATAACATCACCAAGGATCCCTGCGGCGAGACAAGTTTAGACACAGTTACACTACCTGTTATTGGGCTAACTCTATGGGTTCGGACGCCTTTACCACCCCGCTTGTGTACAGGATAATTCTTTATCGGGACCAGCTTACCAAAGCCGTTTTGGGTCACTGAGAGCACATAAGCCTGGGGAAAGATAACATCCATGCCAATAACACGATCGTCAGTGAGACGAATACCACGAACACCACCACTAGTCCGAGATGCAGTCCTCAAGTCTTTAACTTTAACTCTAATAGCCTGCCCATTCTGACTCGCCAGGACAATCTCATCCTCATCAGTAACTACTCTAGCTGACACCAGTCTGTCTCCACTTCTAAGCCCCATAGCAATAAGGCCGTTTCTTCTGATTGAATCGAATTTGCCTAGAGGGGTCTTTTTTATCACGCCTCCCTCGGTAGCCATCAGGATAAAAGATTGCTTCACTTCCTCCACAATAGCGGAAGGGCTTACACTGAGGATCGCAGTTACTTGATCTTTTAAGCCAATGGGTAATAAATTGACTAGCGCTATACCCTTAGCCATGCGGGATGAATCCTCATGAATCTCATAGCACTTGAGGGAGTAAACCTTGCCCGAGCTGGTAAAGAGAAGCAGGTTATCATGCGTATCGGCTACCAATATATGCATCACTGTATCAGCTTCACGAGTTATCATTCCCATGACACCCCTCCCACCACGGTGCTGTAGCCGATAAGTGCTAAAAGGAATTCTCTTAATGAATCCTTGGCTAGTCAAGGTAACTACCATCTGCTCATGAAGAACAAGGTCTTCTTCACGAAACTCCACTATTTCCTCCTCCTCCAGTAAGGTTTGACGAGGGTCACCATACTTAGATTTAAGCCCCTCAACGTCCTGCTTGATGAGTGATAATATCTTCCTGGGGTTAGCTAACAAATCCTCTAGATACGAAATGTTCTTTATCACAGTGGTATATTCCTCAGCTAGCTTTTCTCGCTCTAGCCTAGCCAACCTACGAAGAGGCATATCAAGAATGGCTTGAGCTTGAACTTGCGACAAGGTAAAGGCTGCCATCAAATCAGTACGAGCAGAATCAACAGTCTCAGACTGCCGAATAATCCTAATCACCTGCTCTAATTGATCTAGAGCAATCCGGAAGCCTTCAAGGATGTGAGCCCTATCCCTCGCCTTGTCAAGTTCAAATTGAGAGCGTCTGGTAATGACCTCGGAACGAAACTCAATGTAACAAGTTAAGGCTTCCTTAAGATTAATCATTTTAGGTTGCCCATTAACCAGAGAGACCATGTTGATAAAAAAGGCAGATTGCATCGAGGTATGCTTATAGAGGCTATTAAGTACCTGCTGGGGTTGTGCTTCCTTTCTGAGTTCAATAACAAGGCGCATGCCCTCCCTGTCCGACTCATCACGCACTTCAGCTATCCCACCGATTCTTTTCCCTTTAACCAAATCAGCTATCCTTCCCACCAAAGCTGCTTTATTGACCTGATAGGGAAGTTCAGTGACAATTATTTGACTCCTACCTCTCTTGTCACTCACGTTGCTGACCTTAGCTCGAAGTATAATTTTCCCCTGTCCTGTAGCATAAGCGCTCTTTATACCTTCTTTCCCCAGTATTATCCCCGCAGTGGGGAAATCAGGACCTCCAACAAACTCCATCAATTCATCTGTGGTGACCTGGGGATTATCAATCAGACAGGCAATAGCATCGCATATCTCTCCCAGGTTGTGGGGTGGAATATTAGTTGCCATGCCTACAGCGATGCCTGAAGAGCCATTAACCAATAAACCAGGCAGCCTAGCTGGCAAGACAGAAGGCTCTTTGAGCGAGTCATCGAAATTGGAAACAAAGTCAACGGTATTTTTGTCAATATCAACCAGTATTTCCTCAGCAATGTCAGCAAGGCGAGCTTCGGTATACCTCATTGCCGCGGGAGGATCATTATCAACACTGCCAAAGTTACCCTGTCCATCAACTAAGGTATATCGCAGAGAAAAATCCTGGGCCATGCGCACCATAGCCTCATATATCGGCGCATCTCCATGAGGGTGATATTTCCCCATAACCTCACCAACAATGCGGGCACTCTTTTTATATGGACTATTGTGATGTAGTCCCAGACCATCCATGGCGTATAAAATGCGCCGCTGGACCGGCTTTAATCCATCACGCACATCAGGCAATGCTCGTGAGACAATGACACTCATAGCATAGTCAAGATAGGAGCTTTTCATCTCCTGCTCGATCTCAACAAGCTTTATTTTCTCGGTTTCCATCACAGCTCAAGCTCCTCTTTTTCACCATTCTCACTAAGCACAGAGAAACCCTCGGGTACAGATTCCTCCTCGGCTTTAGAGCGTTCAGCCTCCGCAGGATACTCAACCTCCTCCATCGCCTCACCTTCGTCAGTAATAATTTTACGCTTAAGAAGGCTCTCTCTATCATGCGAACGAAGGCGCCTCGTAGCTTTAACGGGAAAGGAAGGATATCCCACTTGGCTGGGATGCTGATATACCTCTTTAATGATCACCCGTGCTTCATTCCCTCCCACATTGAGAATAGCTGCAGCATATCTATTTCCCCCTTCTATTAGTTTGATGAGGCGTAATCCTTGCCTTGATTCCAGCTCTCCCAAATAGTCTCCACCATCGCTTTCCACAACTAGGTGCTGTCCCTTTACTCCCAAGTGCACCTGGGCACCAAATCCCATCCTAGCTAATACATCGCTTGAAGCCAAAGCCACAAGGTTTACTACCCCAGTTTTACCCATCTCGGCAGTAAAAAGTTCGGGGGCTACCATTCGGGCTCGAGCTCTCGAGGGCGAAGTTTCGTGATGCTCATCACTTGAGCTCATTGCAGACTCAGCAACGCTAGCTAGGCGGGCTAGATTTTTCTTAGCAATCTCATTGTTAGGGGCAAGCTCCAAAGCTTTTAAATAGGCTTCCTTAGCTCGGGCGGGATCCTCTAATTCTATCAATGCCCTACCCAGACGATTATAAGCTTCAATATCAGCGGGAAATTTCTCAATTATATCCCTGTTTACCGATTCAGCCTCTTCCCAGCGACCTTGAAGAGCCAAGTCCACGGCCTCCTTGCCCAATCGCTGTTTTGATCGAGTTTCCTCCTCTTGTTGCTGGTAAGGCGCCATATTCATCACCTAATCGACAATTCCATAAATTTACGATGCCAAGCTGAGAATGTCAAGTATTTTCTTCCAGCTCAAAAGCCTGGTGTAATGCCTGAACAGCATCTCTAACTCTACTCTCAGAGATGATGCAAGTCACCCTTATCTCTGAAGTGGTAATTAACAGGATATTAGCGCCCTGCTCATAAAGCGCGCGAAACATTCTGGCAGCATAGCCCGGTACATTCTGCATGCCAGTACCCACGATGCTAACTTTAGCCAATTTGGGATCGGCAACACATTGCTTAGCTCCTACGGATTCAGCAACAGGTTCTACAATAGACATAGCTTTGTTTAAATCGCTTCGAGCTACTGTAAAGCTAAGGTCAGTAATATTCTCAATGCTGGCATTCTGGACAATGGTATCTACGCTTATACTTGCTTTAGCTAAGGGTTCAAAGATGGCAGCAGCAATGCCCGGGTGGTCGGGAACACCAATGACAGTGATCTTAGCCACATTGGTATCATGAGCAATGCCCCTCACCTTGTTTCTCACTTCCATAGCTGCCTCCTTACAAATAATAGTTCCTGGGCTATCGTTAAAGCTAGAAGCCACTAAGATAGGTATATCATATAACTCACCCAATTCCACAGCTCTAGGATGTATTACCTTTGTTCCGTAGCTGGCCAGCTCCAGCATCTCCTCATAGCCAATTTCTTGTAATTTGGTCGCTTCAGACACAAGTCGAGGATCAGCAGTATAGACCCCTTCAACATCAGTGTAAATCTGGCATATTTCAGCACCCAAGCCGGCAGCTAAGGCCACCGCCGTAGTATCAGAGCCACCTCTACCCAGCGTAGTAATGTCCATATTCTGGGTAACACCTTGAAATCCAGCTACGATAACAATATTCCCTTTTTCTAATTCGTTAGTGATTCGTTTAGGGTCAACACGAAGAATTCGGGCTCGACTGTAACTAGCATCAGTCTGGATACCTGCCTGAGCACCAGTAAGACTGACCGCCTGGTAGCCTGAACTTTTCAGAGCCCTGGCCAAAAGTGTACTGGAGA
>JAIWBQ010000167.1:0-4238 GCA_048633745.1 bacterium | reverse complement strand
CAATAAGCTCTTCAACCCTTCGCCTCACCGACTTCCCCCTGAGCTGGGCAACACCATATTCAGTGACTATAAAGTCGGCGCAGTTGCGTTGTATAGTTACCGCTGTCCCTAGTGGCAGCGCGGGCATGATGCGAGAGACAGTGCCATCGCGAGCAGTAGAAGGAAGCACAGTGATAGCACGACCACCATTAGATAGCCAAGCACCCAATACGAAGGGTATCTGTCCTCCTGCTACAGACAGTGATTTCGTTCCCAGAGTCTCGGCTGTAATCTGGCCCATGAGGTCGACAGCTAAGGCATTGTTAATCACCACCATGTTGTCGTGGGCAGCAATTATCCTGATGTCCTCAAGATAGGTCACATCGACCAGCAGAAAAAGCGGATTCTCGTTGACCCACTCCATCTCCTCCCGGGAACTACCCCCGATAGATGTCGCTACAACCTTCCCAGGATGAAGTGTTTTGTATTTTCCGGTGATTACCCCATCCCTCACCAATGATATAACCCCCTGAGGAGTAGCTTGAGTGTGGAATCCGAGGTCACGCTTGCCATCGAATAGGCCAAGGCTAACCATGGGCTCAGTAGTTCGGCCTACGCCAATTTGAATGGTATCACCATCCTTAATCAGCGTTGAGACATTTTCAGTGATACGCTTGACATAGGGTTCAGGTTTTTTAAGCACCCTTCCAGCCAAAGTACCCATTCCTGGAGTTCCCCCTGAAAAGACATGCTCCACGAAGTAGTCTATCTCTGAGATATGAACATAATTCTCGCCAAAAGTTCTGATTAGATTTTTGTTCACTTCAGCTATTGTCAGCTTGGCTTCTTTAATTTCTCTTCTTTTGTTCCACACTGAGGCCCCAAAGCTACAAAAGCCGCGCTCATCTGGCGGTGATACCTCAGTAATGAGGATGTCAGAACGTTCCTCTAAGTCCTTCGCAAAAGGAATTACAGTACCGAAACTAAGATCGCATCTCCTTTCATCGACCATTTGCTGAGACAATGCCGTAGGCATGGATACAGTTACCTCGAAAGATTCCTCCCAACCTGGGTCATACCAGCCGAAGTCATACCCAGGTGACGGCATACTGACCTTTACGTCCTTCAACTCATCCTTCCTGGCAGCGATTGCTAGCCCAACGGAATGAGCTTCCCTGCCTACGGTGAAGACAACCAAATCTCCAGATTTAACAAAATTAGCTGCCTCCGGTGCTGAAATCAGTTTCCTTTTGTATTCTTCCTGCCAATTCTTCATATCTGATCTAATTCCCCCTGCTTGAATAATCTCTTACCCTCCCGGAGTTGCGCCTGGAGTGGCACTCTTCGCCCGGTCTGCCAGAAAGCCCTTTAGCCCCGAATCCCTCCTCGCCTTATAGAGATTAACCTCATCAGGTCTGAAACGCACATATTGAAGTGCTAGGTGGCTGACAAAATGGCTTCTTAAGGCACTCCCTGTCCCTGTTATATCCAGAGTCCCGTTTATCCATTCCTTAGTTATAGCAACAACATCAGGAGATAATTGGCTCAGAGCCTCTGCCCACTTCAGTGTTTCTTCCTCCAGCTTATCTATGGGAACCGCTTTATTTACAAATCCCAGCGCTGCTGTCTCCTTCCCCGATGTCTCAGGCAGCACATGTCCAGCATAGGCTTTGTTAGACCAAAGAGGCCAGATCGGCCACTCGAAAAGTCCATGATGCAGATTGCCAAAGCCGCGAATACCAAACTGGGCATCCTCAGCAGCTACTATTATGTCACAATAAGCTGCCACCATTTGGTTAGCACCAATGCAACGCCCATGTACTTGGGCAATCGTAATTTTGGGGAAATCGCTTATATCCTCAAACTTAGTACAACGACGCCGTTCAAAACCGTAATAATCTACCAGGGTAGGATTAACGGTGGGATTAACTGGCGTTGACTCCTCTCCTTCAGGAGAACTAAGATCATGGCCAGCGCCAAAGCAGGTGCCAGCACCTCTCAGTATTACCACCCTTACATCGGGGTCATCATTAGCCTGGTGTAGCCCGGCAAGCATGTCAGCAAACAGCCGATCATTAAATGCATTCCTCTTCTCAGGCCGGTTGAAAGTAATCCTGGCTATTCTGTCATTAACCTTCTCGTAGAGTGCATCCTTGTATTCTCTGCCTTCATACTCCTCATGCTCCCATATGCACTTTTGATATTGAGTCTTGAATTCCCAGCCAAATCCAGTAGGCATTTCGCACCTCCTATGATACCTCTATAGCGAGATATCCTCATTGCTTAAAGTATTTAAAGGGGGCATCCCTCTCACTGATTGCAGTTTCTAACCCTTTCTTGTCTCTAACCTCGAAGAAGTTAAACTCAGCATGGTCAATGGCACGCTGTTGCATAATCAACTGCATATTATTGGTGAATCTCCAGGCCGCTCCTAAACCTCTAGCCTCCATGGCGGAGTTGATAGCATCCTTACTTACTGCTAGTCCATCCCCTGGCAGGATGCTTATCCCTTTTGCCAACCTGGTTACCTCCTCCTCAAGTTTGTCTTTCGAAACAACTTCATTTATCAAACCGAATTGCTCTGCCTCTTTCGCATCCATATACCTCCCGGAGTACAGCAGTTCCTTGGTTTTCTTCAACCCGATCAGCCAGGTCAAGAGGGGCATATCGGGAAGAAGTCCCATCCTCATCGAGGCATCACCAAAGAGGGCATCTTCAGCTGCTACAGTTATATCGCACACCATCGCTAGGTGGCAGCCATAACCCAAGCAATATCCCTGCACTTGAGCGATAGTCGGCTTAGCCAAATTGAATATATACTCCCACCTTCGGTTGCGGCGGCGCTCCGCTTCCAGACGGCTTTTTGTGGAGACATCTTTTCCCGACTCTGAAGGCAGTGTCTCTGAAGTTCCAATACCGCTCAGGTCTTGTCCTACGCTGAATGCTTGCCCGGCACCCTTTATGACCACCACTTTCACCTCCAGGTCTGGCTCTGCTGTCGCAAATGCTGCGTCCAGCTCTTCCAACATAGCATCATTCATCGCATTCAGCTTATCAGGACGGTTCAGCGTAATCCAGCAAATCCCATCCCTCTTCTCATAAATAATATTCTTATAATCTGCCATGGTCACCTCCCTTTAGTCTGCAGGGGTAGAGGAAAAAATTCTCTGAAGGGAGCATCCCTCTCCTCTATAGCGGCCTTGAGCCCCTTTTTCTCACGGATATCATAAAAGTTGAACTCACCGCGATCTATGATACTTCGCTCTGGCCTTTGGATGGCACTGAGAGTATAAATATTAGCCGCGAATTTCCTGGCGGCTGACAACCCGCCAATGTCAAGGATCGTCATATTTGCAGCCCAAATATCGGCAATTCCATCGCGGCCGCCTATATTTGCCGATTTGACAAAACTCTCAGTGGCTAAATCAAGTTCATCCTCAAGCTTGTCAGCGGGAACTGCTTTCATTATCAGACCGATCCTCTCTGCTTCTTTGCCATCTATATACTTCCCGGTGAGGAGAAGCTCTTTTGTCTTTTTCAGCCCGACTCTAAAAGTCCACAATGGGTTAGAAGAAGCAAGTCCCATTCTTACTGAGGGATCACCAAATATAGCATCTTCGGTAGCAATGATAGCTTGACATGACATTGCCAGGTCAAGACCAGCACCCAAGCAATACCCATGCACCTCAGCAATGGTATGCTTGTGAAACTCGAAAATGGACTGCCACACCAAGCTATTTTGCAAGGCTGTGGGAAACATATCAGTGAGGTAAGCCTTGCTCCTGGGGTTAGGAGGCATCACCCTGTCCGTTCCAACCCCACTTAGATCCTGGCCAACACTAAAAGACCTCCCCGCTCCTTTTATGATCACCACATAGGAATCTTCGTCGGCCCTCACCTCATCGAGAGCTGCCTCGAATTCCCTCAGCATAGCATCATTTATTGCGTTCAGCTTCTCAGGGCGGTTCAAGGTAATCGTGGCTATCTTGTCTTTGATTTCCAGAACAACGTTCTCATATTTCATGCCTTATCTCCCCTTTCAGTAGAAGCTCATTAGAAGCTCATTTTAACAGAAATGGGACTGAGTGTCACACAGCGATCTGCCAGAGACATTTTGCCAAAGATCGCTATCTTTGCACTCATGTTGATACCTACTCTAGCCTTGTTCAATATCCAGCTCCCAAAAACGAACGTAGCTTATCCCTCTGCCACTACCACTAACAAGCGAACTAGTCACCGATATAAAACCTCCTCGGATC
>JAIWBQ010000166.1:0-6224 GCA_048633745.1 bacterium | reverse complement strand
CCTGCGCCCCCTCCTTTGCAAACGCCATAGCAATGGCCTCACCGAGTCCCCTTCCTCCTCCGGTTACCACTGCGACTTTGTCTTTCAACTGTAAATTCACTGCTCCCTCCTTTGTTGAAACAGTGGCCTCCCAATAAAATACTGTGGGCCAACGATCATTCTTTCCGAGAGGTCATCAAAATCATGCACATAGAGTAGAGCGACTAAGACCTTTTAATATCAAGGATTGCCTTGGCAGCAATCCTCGCTGCAATCCCGCACACCTCAGGGCACCCTTCCCTTTTGTGGCCTCCTGCAGCTTCAAAGGCCTCTCTCTCTTCAGGGATGTAGAGCCGGAAGGCCTTGCCGAATCGGTTCTTGTGGATCTCCGAACAGAGGGTATGGCCTACCTTCTCCTTGAACGTATTGTAAACCTGGATAGCTGGTTCCACTGCCTTTTGGTATTGTTCCAGATCCTCAAGCTTCTCTCGTCCCATTACCGAACCAATCGCCATAATGGCAGCGATGAGTGCGCCACATGTTTCACCTTGCCTTGCTACACCTCCTGCAAGGGCACTTCCTGCTTTAAAAACATCTGCACTGACTTCGCTAAAGTTTTCCTGCAATGTCCCCAAAACAGCCTGCGAACATCCAAAGTATTTCATCTCGTTTTCCACCGCCGATTCAAGGATTTCATCTAGCAATTCTTCTCGATCAAGCATAAGTCTTTCCTCTCTATTCTTCTCCTTCTCTCTACCATCAGCTCAAAACCCTTCTCCCCTCATTCCTCTCCATTTCACGAGTCAGTCCGGTTATGCGTTCCCCTTTTAAATACCTAAGTAAGCTATTTTTACCTGTTCATTTTCCCGCAGCTCCTCTGCTTTACCTTGCAATACTATTCTCCCGTTTTCTAGGACGTAGGCTCTATTGGCACGGGCTAAGGCATAGGCAACGTTCTGCTCTACTAAAAGTATGGTTATACCCCTCTGGCTGCTAATTTCGTCGAGTGTGTTAAAAACTGCAGATACAAGTTTCGGTGCTAATCCGAGTGAGGGTTCATCAAGCATCAGGAGCTTTGGATTCGCCATCAGCGCACGACCTACCGCCAGCGTCTGTTGCTCGCCGCCGCTCAAAGTGCCAGCCAGCTGCTTACTTCTTTCCCCCAAGACTGGAAATAAGCTGAAAACCCATTCAAGGTTTTTATCTTTAGAGTTTAACATCTTGCTGGCATAGGCACCAAGCTCTAGATGCTCAAACACGCTCATCTCAGGAAATAATCCTCTGTCTTCAGGTACTAGGCATATACCCTCATTAGAAATTTTATAACTCGGCACCTTGCTTATTTCCTTGCCGAGAAAGTCTATTTTACCTGAGGCTATAGGCAACAAACCTACAATACTTTTCAGCAAAGTAGTCTTGCCAGCTCCGTTAGAGCCGACAAGAGCGACAAATTCACCCTCTTCTATTTGAAGGGACACTTCCCATAGCGCTTGAACATTGCCGTAGAAGACATTAACCGCATTTATCTCAAGCAAATCTATGCACCTCCTCAGAAAACATATTCTTCCCCAAGATATGCTTTAATAACCCCAGGATTACTCCCCACTTCTTTCGGGAGACCTTCGCAGATTTTCTCCCCGAAGTTTATAACTATAATTCGGTCGCAGGTGTCCATGATGGCCTTCATAACATGCTCCACCATCAGTATAGTTATATTCCACTCATTCCTGATTCTTTTTATCAGTTCCATGGCACCGGTGGTTTCCGTAGGATTAAGACCGGCTATAGGTTCATCAAGGAGAAGCAGCTCTGGCTTCGTTGCCAGCGCCATGGCTATACCAAGACTCTTTAAGTCACCGATTGTTAACTCCTTGGCTAATGCGCCTTCCTTTACTGACAGCCCTGTAAGCTCTAGCAGTTCAACAGCATTATGTTTGGCATCTCTTCCCGATAAGCTTGAGCGTCCGAACAAAGTGCCCGCCATGACGTTGCGTAAAACGGTTTCATGGGCAAAGTATCTTGGGATTTGAAACGTCCTAGTTATTCCCATCCCGCAAATCTTATAAGGCGCGCCTTTGGCAATATTCCTTCCTTTAAACAGAATCGCGCCTGAATCGCAGCGATAAAACCCACATATACAATTTATCAGGGTGCTTTTCCCGGCGCCGTTGGGACCAATCAGGCCGTGTATTTCTCCTTGCCTCATAGAAAAATCTAAGTCTTTGAGAGCTATTAGCCCCCTGAAACGCTTAGTTACTTTATTTACTTCCAGGATGTTCTCCAACACCTTTACCCCCCTTGGCTCTCACTTTTTGGATAAGACTCTCTCCGGTCTTTATGAGACCGGTTGGGGCGAACCTTATTATGAGGACCAACGCTATCCCCAGAAACATCAAGTAGATTGTGGAAAACCTAGCCCAAAGCACCTCGCTTACAACACCAAATACGGTGGCTCCGATTACCACGCCTCCAACCGAACCCGTTCCACCCATTATCACGCCGACCATTGCTGTCACCAGCCTGTGTAATTGAAACGCATCTGTTGGATGCATGAAGGTAACATACCAAGCGTAAAAGTTCCCAGCCACAGCCCATAAAGCTGCACTTAGAACCAGAGTGAGCACTTTATATTTATAACTGCTAATACCTATGGCAGCAGCCAAATCCTCGTCTCCTTTAATCGCTGCCAGAGCAAGACCAATTCTAGAATTCTTAATGAGAAGGGCACTACCAATTGCCACCAGGGCCAAAGCCAACATTATATAGAAAAATTCAATTAGGTGATATTTCGGGGGCAATGATATTCCTTTCCCCCCCCCAGTTATGGCAATGTTCAAGCTTAATACGTGAACTGCTATAGCCACAGCCAATGTTGTCAGTGCAAAATAGACATCCTTAAGCCTTAAGGTGGCGAGACTGACTATCAACGCCAGAGCTGTTGCCAATGCCACAGCCGCTAGCATGGAAAGGTAAGGCGAAACCCCATACCTTGTAAGCAGAATTGCGGAAGCATAACATCCAATACCAAAGTACACATGGTGGCCGAAGCTCACGTAACCGGTAAAGCCTGAAAACATGTTCCAGCCCTGGCAGAGAATAATGAGCATTAAAACTAGTGCGACGAAAGAAACAGTATACCCTGACGCGTAGTATGGAAGTAACGCTAAGAGCGCCAAAAAAACCACCAAGCCAACTATTACCGCTTTTTTCTTATTTCCCATCTTTATTATTATCTCGCAGCAAAAAATGACCTTATTGGCAACACAATTAAAAGGAGCACAGCCACAACTATAGGTTCCCATTGAGGCCCGGCAAATGCCCCGACGAAGCTCTCAATCAAACCTACAGCTAAACCCGCGATGAAAACTCCCCAGAAGGAGCCTAAACCTCCTAGACAAACGATACAGAAGGCCAACAAGATGAATCCGTGACCCATATCAGGAAAAATCGAATAAATGAGGGAAATAAGTGAGCCCCCTATCGCCGCCACGCCGCAACCGATAATAAATGTGAGCCCATAGACAAAGTCCGGATTAATCCCCATAATAGTGGCGCTATCTTTATTTTGGACTACCGCACGCACGGATTTTCCAAGGTAGGTCCTTCTGAGAAAGAGATACAGCAACATGGTTACGACCAAAGAAATCACAAACGGTATGAGATAGTTTAAAGACAAAAATATACCACCTGGCTCTATGCTCCCAAAATCGACGGGAACAATCCTGTAAGTTGGTGACCAAAGAATCCTGGCAATAGTCACCATGATAAGCCCAAAACCGAAGAAAATAAGAAGGGAATTAAACTCTAACTCCTCCCACCCTAATATGGGCTTAATGACGACCAAATAAATGGAAAAACCAAGAACACCTACACCCAGAAAAGCCACAAAAGGTGTTACCAGAAAAGGCATTTTGTAGCGAGTAACCAGCCAGAAAGTGGTGTAGCATCCTAGCATCATGAACTCTCCGTGGGCAAAGTTGATTACACGCAGCACACCCCACATCAAGTTGAGCCCCTGGGCTATCATCGCATATATGCCGCCCAACAATAGACCACTTATAATGATTGGTGCAATTATGCTCCAGTCAAGCAACTTACCCTCCTACTCATACTGGGATACTCATATTGGACCTTGCGTTACGCTCTTGATAACATATCGAAGAGCTAACGTTCTTTAGGATTATCCCCCTCATAAATGAGTACGCTCAATGTACCAAAACTTCTGGCGGACAATCTTGCCCCTTGAAATAGTCAATTGGGCTAGCCCCACCCATACTTACTTTGAGCCTCGTTCTCCAATTCCTCAAGCGGGGCCAGCTCAAAATTCAACATTTCCTAATCAAGGAAAGCTTAGGGATTTCTACAGGTTACTTCTTCCATGGTTCCAGAGGATACCAAGGTTTGGCCTCCTGGCACCATTCCGGCCACAGCACCACTATTTTACCGTTTTGTACTTGGGTAGCTACGGGACTTAGGTTTACGTTGACTCCGTTGTAGTCGCCGAAATCTTTGAAGTTAGCCTTATGGTCCTTTCCCATCAACATGCCCGGTATCTCATGTGTACGAATGTATTCTGCAATTTTGACATTGTCCAGCGTACCGGTTGCCTCGATTGCCTGCCTAATGATTTCAAGACAGTCATACGGATGAGCGTGATATATCGGGTTGAATGACACCCCCATTGCCTCTATCCTTTTAGTAAAGTCAATAATCATAGCGTCTTTGGGGTTAGCATAAGAAAGAAATCTGCTGACTATGCCTTCGGCATCTTCTCCGAACTCGTCCAGGTACCATTGCATCTCAGGACCTTCATTCAGGTATATCAGTTTCGGCCTAAAATCGAGCGCCTTCATTTGCTTGCCAAACAGGGCAGCAGATGGAGACCGGGTCAACCCGACAAAGACATCAGGTTCAAGCGCTTTCATCTTGTGGATTACGCTTGATGCATCTTTAATCTCACTTGGAATCTCGTCATAGAGGACTACCTCGAAGCCCATGTCTTGAACCGTTTTCCGAAATGTTTCGGCTACTGTCAACGTGTAAAGTTCCTGGATGACGGCCATTGCTATGGTTTTCGGTCTTGGCTCGAGATTCTTCAAGAGATCAGCCACGCCATCCAGATGGTGGCTGGCCAAACCAATATGATTGAAGCAATAATCAAATCCTCTGGTGAATATCTTGTCTGATGACCCCGTGTGGGAGATTCCTACTTTCTGGTATTTCTCGGTAACCGTGGTAGCTGCGAATACAATCCCGCTGGAGTATGGAAGCGTAACGAAGTCCACCTTATCATGAGTAATCAGCTTCTCATAGAGCTTAGCTCCGGTGGCTGGGTCACTGTTATCATCGTAGATAATCCACCTCACCGGCAGTTTAGCCCCATACTCTTTTACGTAGATTCCTCCAGCTTTATTTGTCTCCTTGAACCATAGCTTCATGCCCTGCTCTAGAAGACGCCCCGTTTCAGCGAACTTTCCTGAAATACATAAGGAGCCTCCGAACAGGATTTCAGTTTTTTTTGAAGTTGCTGCTTGCACTTGTGGCGTGTAACCAACAATACACAGGCTGGTTATCACCAGGCCTACTACCAAACCGAACATCAATTTTGCTCTCATTTTTGTCCTCCTTTCTAAACGCTTGATCCACAAACGAACTTTGTAACGATTCCTCTCTAACTTCTAATAGTAGATTTTTTTCCAACCATCACCCCCCTTCACTTGGTATCTGTCTACCTTATGACCAAAAAACAAACATAAATCCCCCCGCTTTTTTCTCTTCTTCTTATCATTTCACCTTGCTTTCTCCGGGAGATCGACCCTGGTATCCACCAGTCGCCGTTTAGTCAAATATTTGCTAGCTCTAGTCACGAAGTCTTGGCCTCCTTAAGGCTTCTCCATAGAGTATTTCAGTGCGAGGTTTCATTTAGCTGAAAGCATGCCCGTCAAATAGAAAACACTACTCAGTGAGCCCCCATCAACGACAAGAGGATGGCCCGTAACATAACTAGATTCATCAGAGGCTAAGAATACAACAGCCTTGGCTATTTCCTCGGGGGTCCCAAACCGATTCAGAGGAATGGACTGGGATCTTGCCTTCCTCTTTTCCTCTGTATTATAAATGGCGTCAGTAAGGCGTGTTTTGATTGGACCAGGGCTAATGGCGTTAACCCGAATATTATGCTTTGCCCATTCAACTGCCATGATCTTAGTAAGCAAAAGAACCCCAGCTTTACTTGGGCTGTAGGC
>JAIWBQ010000165.1:0-2882 GCA_048633745.1 bacterium | reverse complement strand
GTTCAAAGTCACAGAGGAAGAGAGTGTGCCCATAGGTGAGCTTGTCTCGCATTTCGACACATACATGGGTCAGTATACGAGTGTAAGAGGGCAAATTTCCTTTGTGGCTATTGGTGAGCCTTATGCTGGTGAGGGGACCGGTGCCGTCGTTTTGTCGGATGAGACTGGTGGCATGTTAATAATAGTAGCTGAATGTATAACACCATCTCCACCGACCTTAGCTACAGGTGACATGGTAACGATCAGGGCTGTCCCGATCAAGTATAGTTGGGACTTTCTTACAGTAAGCCAGGAGTTCGCCTTGATCCAGCAATATGCTTACCTGCTGCCGGAAGGCCTACTTTTAAGCGATGAGGCTGGTCCCGATGAACTAATGCTAATGAGGCTGCTTAGTGGTGACGGGATACAAGAAATATCCCAATGAAAGTTGGTGAGGTGTAGGTTAATTGGTGGTGGGAGTGCAAATAGCATCGTTCACCTGGTTTGATCCTCAGTATTTGGCTGTAGTGCAATAGAGCGAATAATATTTGAGAACCCCGAGAAGAACATCACTGTTGGAGGGGCTTTGGAATGATTAAAGCAATGTCATTAATTAAAAGGAAACCCGGAATGACACAAGAGGAGTTTGCCAAGCACTACGAGGAAGTCCACGTGCCTCTGGCCATGAAACACTTCCCATTCAGAAAGTATGTACGGAACTACGTTATCAAACAACCTGAAGCCGAGGAGCCAGATTTCGACTGTGTCACTGAAGTATGGTTTGAAACCATGGATGACTGCCAAGCAGCCGCAGAGTTCTCGGCATCGAAAGAATACAAAGTAATCGCAGATGATGAGGAAAAATTCATGGATAGAAATAGTATATTAGCGTTCATTGTTGAAGAAAGAGAGTAATTCTTTGATAGTTGACATTCTAGCTAACAAAATAGCTGATTAGCTGTGCAGCACGGGGTATCACCAGTCGTACAACCCAGCCAATATCAACCTCGATTTTAATCTTAAAACTCGACTAGGCGCTCGGGTTCATGACCCGCCCAATGAACAGGATGGAACCTGTTTCGATGTCGCGAATCATAAAGACACATGGGCTGTCAATTTTGACCTCAACCGGTTCTTCTGGAGTTGCTGTCAACTTCATAACCACTGCCGTGGCTGCTGCAGCCTCGGTACCTGCCTCGTCTACAGATACAAATGCCTTATGTATAATTTCCCCAATGAATAGGTCCCGGTTGCCTGTCATGCCTGAGAAGTCCGCCGCTCCAGAGAAGGCAATAGGCATACCCATTTCACTAAGATAGTTGACCAGACTGTAATCAGATTCAAACTCAAATTTCGGCATGCTCAAAGCTACCTGCCTGTATTGCAAATCATTAATGATCTTTTCTAAAACGTCAGCATTTATTGATTCCTCAAAATCCCTGAACAGGCCTATCTCGGGAAGCAGGACCACCATGGATAGCTCGCTACCGTCGTAAAGCAACTCCACCGCCTTATACCCTTCCCCCTCTGCATAGCCAAAGGACTCGGTTTGCATCATCATAGGCACCGTAATCTCGCTATCATTCAGGAGATGGAAGGTGCCATCATCTGTAACCTCTTCACTGAATGGATGAAGCCACGCTGCGTTGAAATAGATGGCATTGGTGAGGACAAGCCGTGTCAACGCGTCGATGACGCCCTGCGGAATCAGGTCTTCTATCCTGCCCTCCGTCTGATCACTGACCCAATCATTTATAGTAATGCGTGATTCTTCAGGTGCGTTAATGAAATCGAGGAGCCGCATTCCAGCCCCGTAATTCTCCGCTAGCACATCGAGGAATTGATCCATAAATTTATAGTCTTCTTGCCCCCAAGTCTCATTCACAATATTGAGCCGGAATCCTTTTTCATCCTTGCCCTCTGCACCTTCACCACGACTGGCAAGTTCAAGGTCCAGGGCGTTGAATGCGGGATGCAGGCGGTCTTGGGATAGGATGAAGTGGAGGGTATCTGCCATCTGCTGTTCGGTATCACCGCGAGCACCAGCGTATGTCATTGCTAATGCCAGGGAAATACTGTAGGGAGAGTAGAACAGGTTTCCTTCCTTCTCGCTGATTGCCTGATATAGGGCAAAGGCGAAGGCGCTGTTTCCGGCAACAAGATCGCTTAGATCAGAATCGGCAACGTCAGGTGAAGTCACTCGCTCCTTTTCCGATTGCGCCATGCCAATGCTTATCGCTTCTCCACAACCAGCCAAGCTAACCAGCAACACGAGTGCTAATATACCCAGGACAATCCTTTTCATAATAGTCGCCTCCTTTGGGCATTGTAAGCGAGCCTTTGGTTGGCTCTACTGTATTATAGACGAATTGGATGCCTGCAAAGTTCCCCTTAGTCTGGGGGGAAGGGTGAGGATTTGGCCAACTTTTTACTGATCTGCACTCAAAAAAGAAGCCGGGTCTCCTGATATGGATACCCAGCCCCTTTAACAGTCTCAGATGATCCTAGTGCCTAGATAACTCCGGATTAGCCCTTCCCTATTCTAAACACCTTGGTGCGCCGAGCAGGATTCGAACCCAGCCAAGAAGTATCTGCATAATGACTGGGAGCTCTTTGGATCCCATGCAATATTCTTGCTTTGAAAAAGGCTTGAAGAAAGGTAACCCGGGCTCGGAAGGAATCTGCTCACGGGACAGCCTCCTGGCACGCCTGAGAGTGATCATTTTCCTGACATGAGAGGAGGAGTTCTAAATAGGCTTTGGCTCCTCGAACTTCACGGCCAATAGTCAGCTTTGGCGACGCCATGCTGATACTCTGATGTGAAACCGGTTCCAGTGTAGCGTCGTGACAGAAGTCACGACGCAGAATTCGTTGACACAGGAGTGGCAACACTAACTTTCATC
>JAIWBQ010000164.1:0-3501 GCA_048633745.1 bacterium | reverse complement strand
CGGTGTGACAGTAGCTCATCTAATTCAGATTGCCCCACAACATTTCGCAAAGTAGTTTGAGCGAGCTGGGAGGTTGCCTTGATATAATCAAGTACCTTAAGAATAGCATCGTCAGCCCCAACCACGCGAAAGTAAACTACAGCATCAACTGAAACGGTAACATTGTCCATAGTCATGCATTCTTGCTGTGGAACATCCATGGTGATTACACGCAGATCAACCTTCCTCATTCGCTCGATGAATGGTATAATGAGGACAAGACCCGGTCCTCTGAGGCCGACCCATCTCCCCAGGCGGAAAACACCACCTCTTTCATACTCCTGCACGATTTTGATAGCAGCTGCTAGAAGTATTATCACTACTACTGCGATGACAAAATAAAGAAACCAGCTCATTTTTCCTCCTTTTCCTTAGTTTTTTTGGTCACCCATAATTTCAATCCCCCTACTCTCGTTATTATCACCTCCTCTCCAGGCTCTATTTTACTACTTTCGGCTATGGCCGTCCACAACTCGCCCTCAGCCAAAACTGTACCTTTGGGGTTTAGGCCCGTTTGTGCTGTGGCTTCCTTGCCTACCATCTCTTCAACGCCAGTAGCGAGTTTTCGCCTTTGGCCCGTAATGATGGCATAAATAACAAAGGCAATGAAAGCGACGGCAAAAATTATGGCTATGATAATTACACCTGTTATTTCCACGAATACCACCTTCCTATTTTTTTGATTTTCTTGCCACCCATAATTTCAATTCTTCCACTTTGGTTATTACCACTTCCTCCCCCGCTGCTACTTTACTACCTTCAGATGCAGCTGTCCATAGTTCACCTTGAGCCAGAACTGTACCGGCAGGATCGAGAGGCGTCTTTGCTATGGCTGTTTGCCCTATCATTCCTTCAGCTCCAGTAGCCTTGCGTCGCCTTTGTCCTCGGACAATGGCGCCAATGAGAAAGATAGCAAAAGCAGTGATGGCAACAGTCACCCCAGAAATTACCCCCCGATTTACCTCTATTCCTGGGCTGTGGCTGAACAGGATTAAGGAACCAAAAACTAACGACGCCACCCCCCCGGCAGTCAATAGGCCAAAACTGGCGGTGAAATACTCCGCTATAAAAAGTACAACAGCAAGCAAGATAAGTGCTATGCCCCCCCAGTAAGCATTAAGCACACCCAAGGAGTAAAACGCCAGGAATAAGCTGACGCCACCTACTACCCCAGGGAAAATCATCCCCGGGTTAGAAATTTCAGTGATTAAACCTATGGTAGCCAGGGTAAACAGGATGTAGGCAATATTGGGGTCACTTAGAACCTGCAAGAATTTCTCAATGGCGTTCATTTCATTCCTGGCCGCATTAGAGCCTGTAGTATTGATAGTAAGTTCCGCTCCATTGGCTAAAGTAACTTCCCTACCATTGATTTGGGAAATAAGGCTTTCTAAATTGTCAGCTCGCAGGTCGATAAGATTAACTGCCAATGCATCAACATCTGTGAATGATTTGCTCTCCGTCACCGCTAGTTCGGCTTCTTCCATATTGCGGCCACGCTCCTCAGCAATGGTCCTCATCCACTTAGCCGAGAACTCGACTATTTTTTTCATTTGGTCTTCTGGTATTTCCTGTCCTCCACCAGCTACGGGGTGGGCAGCGCCGATAGTCGTGCCTGGCGTCATAGCGGCTACATGAGCGGATAGAGTGATGAAAGTTCCCGCTGAGGCAGCCCAGGCACCTTTGGGGGAAACGTAAACCACAATGGGCACATTGGCGTTCATAATTCGCTGGACTATTTTCTCAGTTGAACTGAGTAGCCCTCCAGGTGTATTTAGCTCAATAATGCAGACAGCAGCATTCTCTCTTTCCGCCTGGGTGATGCCTCGGTCGATGTAATTAGCTATTACAGGCACAATGGTGCCTTCTACACGAAGGACTTCCACGGTGGGACTAGAGGCGCTAAGTAAGCTACCTCCTAAACCTGCAGCTATTGGAAGCACAAACAAGGCAAGGAAGAAAATTCTAAGCAAAATTCTTAGCATCTAGCGTTAACCTCAAGCTAATTATATGCCAAACGAATAAAAGTAACAAATTTAGCAGGCATATACCAGTTTGTCAGCTTGAGCCGAAGCTCCGAGTCCTGACGATAGGAAGGAACTGAAGAGGAGATTCTTCGGTTGCTTTCCCCTCGCTACGCTCGGGGCTTCGGCCTACTACCTCAGAATGACACCCCACTTCTTTTGTCATTGCGCGGTACAAAGTGCCGAAGCAATCCCAAATAAGCGAAGAGATTGCTTCGCTATGCTCGCAACTACAGGAAGCGAAATGCTCAGAATGACAAGGGGATTATTATCTCTCAAAGCTGCTGTAAATTTTTAGTAGGCGGGGTTGATGAAAAATAGGATCCGTACCTACCAACTCTTGACAATACCCTCTCAAACTCACCATTGAAGCTAGACGTAGCTTAGTGTAGAATAGGCTAAAGATGAACGCCCAAATTTGCAGCAAAGCTGCAAATAGGTGAAGAGAGGAGGGCAAAATTGCAGCAAAGCTGCAAAACCAATGAGTAGGAATCCTAAACCCGATAAGTTTGCGGCAGAGCCGCAAAGGAATAATTCTTTTTCTACGGCGAAGCCGCCTCTGCAGCAAAGCTGCAAGTGTAAAGGAATGCAGGACATGCTCCCCGAGGATATGCTGCGCTTTCGCTGCATTGAAGATGTCTTTCGAAACTGTTGTCGTGAGTGGGGCTACCGAGAGGTAAGAACACCCACCTTAGAGTATCTCCACTTATTTACGGCTACGGGAACACTCACTCCTAGTATGTTAGGCAAGGTATATTCCTTCCTCGATTGGGATGGCTGGAGTGGCGAGAGAGTGGTCTTGAGGCCTGACGGCACTATTCCTGTAGCCAGACTCTACATCGACAATCTCAGCGAGCGCGAAATAGCCAGGCTTTTCTATGTGACCAATATCTTCGCCTTTGAGGGAACGGGCACAGAAAATAGGGAGCGGTGGCAATGCGGTGCTGAGTTTTTCAGTGGTGCTAAATTTGCCACCGATGTGGAGATAATTCTGCTGGCTAAAGAGGTTATCCATAGACTTGGTCTCAGCCATATTGAGCTGCAATTGTCCCACGCCGGCTTGGTGAAGGCGCTGATCAAAGAGCTCAAGCTCAGTCCCAGCGAAGAAGCCAGAGTGACCAACTGCGTTTTAGAAGGAGATTGGCAAGCATTAAGGCTGGCAGCTGATAGCTGTCAGATGGCAGATGTCAGCACGCTTTTATCTTCACTCTTGAGCCTCAAGGGAAAAGCGAGTGGCTTTTTGCAGAATGTGAGAACTTTATCCCAGCAGGCTTCACAGAATTTCAAGTCTAGTCTGGAGGATTTCATAAATATCGCCACATTGCTGGATAGCCTGGGTTGTGGTTATGAGATTGACATTACAGCAATACGGGGGTTTGAGTATTATACCGGGGCTTGTTTTCAGTTATTGGCTGGCGGGGAAAAAATAGCTGGCGGT
>JAIWBQ010000163.1:0-2825 GCA_048633745.1 bacterium | reverse complement strand
ATGGAGGATTTGCAGATGTTGCCACAAGAATTGACGCAGCTTATAGGTAAGACAGGTGAGCCTGTAATTTTGGAAGTGGAGAAAGGGGCCATCAAACGGTTTGCCGATGCCGTAGGAGACCGAAATCCGCTTTACTGGGATGAAGAGCATGCGAGAAATTCAAGATACGGCTCTATTGTAGCTCCCCCTGGGTTTTTCGGTTGGCCCACTAAATGGAAGAGCACTATGCCTTTTCTTCCCGAATTGAGGCAGGAGTTGGTTGATACCATAACCAGCGCTGGTTATGGTCGTGTCCTCGATGGAGGGATGGAATTCGACTTCATTCAACCGATACGCGCCGGAGACAAATTGGCTAGCGTGTTCAAGGTTATAGACATTACTGAGCGAGAAGGTAAGGGAGGCAGCAAGATGATTTTCTCGACTGCTGAAACAACCTATCTTAACCAGTATGGTGACGCAGTGGCTAAAATGCGCCAGACTTTAATTCACCGTTAATTTTGATTTTTGAGGAGGCAAGATGGCTAGACAAAAAGAGTTGTACTGGGAGGACGTGGAAGTGGGAGGCGAGGTAACTCCCCTACCAAAAGTAGCTAACAGCCAGATGCTGGTCAAATGGGCAGGAGCCTCAGGCGATTTTAATCCACTTCATTTCGAAGATACTCTCGCTGCTGCTCAAGGGGTAGGGAAACCCATAGTCCATGGGAAATTGAAAGGGTCTTGGCTAGTTCAATTAATGACGGATTGGATAGGCGAGCAAGGCACATTGAGGAGATTAGCGTGTCAGTACAGGGCAGTGGATTATCCTCGTTTGATGAAAGACATATTTGAGCCGCAGGAAGGGGAAACCTGGTGGTGCAAAGGGAAGGTTACCAGAAAGTATGTTGAAGATGAGGAGCATCGTGTAGAGTGTGATATTTGGGTTGAGAATGGAAAGGGGGAGATAACAACACCAGGTAGTGCTACCGTTGCACTTCCATCTCGAGGCTAAATAGATATTCTGGTAAATTGTGCTGGTATCCTCTGGTGCTTTATTTAGCTTCAGATAAAGCCATCAACATAAATGGTCAAAGCTCCCACATCGAAAAGGGAAGAGTTGCCATTTACTCCAAGCCAGTAGAGGTAAGGACAATATATAAAATGGAGGCAGGAAGGATGTGGACACTTGATGGGCTAGAAGAGGGCGTTCCTAAGACCCTGCTACTAGGCTATGTTGACCCAACGCCAGCGGAAGCACATAAGTGAGAAGCTCGTTCCTCGGGTAGTAAATGCAAACTCAGCTAGTCAAAGAAAGTGTAGAAGGAATACTAGCTGAATTACCTAATGGCGTTGAATTAGTAGCAGCAGCCAAAACAAGGACACCCGAGGAAGTTCTGGAGGCTGTTCAGGCTGGAGTAAAAATCATCGGAGAAAATTATGTTCAGGAAGCCAAAAGAGCATATGAACTGGTAGGAAAGAGAGCCAGATGGCATTTTATCGGGACTCTTCAAAGGCATAATGTGAGGGCAAAAGTGCTGGAAATGTTTGACATGATAGAAAGTGTCGATTCTTTAGAAATAGCAGAGGAAATCCATAAAAGGTGTGTCCAAATTGGCAAAGCAATGCCAATACTGGTTGAGATAAACAGCGGCAGAGAATCACAGAAATCGGGAGTGTACCCGGAGGATGCTGAACAATTAATACGAGGAATATCCAGCCTTAGAAATATTAAAGTAATGGGCCTCATGACTATGGGGCCTCGTTTTGGAAACCCTGAAGACTCCAGGCCTTACTTCGTGGAGACAAGAAGGATCTTTGAAACAATTAAAAGATTGGAATTGCCCAATGTAGAGATGAAGCATCTTTCAATGGGAATGACAAACTCCTATAAAATCGCCCTAGAGGAAGGTGCCAATATAGTTAGAATAGGAACTAAGATATTTGGAGAAAGAAGCTACCTATAATTCGATTACCAATCCCGCCCCACATTCTAAAGCCTTGTCCTTGAATGAATCTCTTATCTCCCTCTTGTACATGGTGCAATGGCAAGGGTAAATTAATGATAAGTTACTGAAAGCCTCAAAATCATGAAAACCGTGGAAGCCACCAGCGATTCCATATGGTTTCCCGAACTTTGAAGCAGCCCCTAAAATGCTTCTCATCGCTGGGTGAGAACACCCTGTAACCACAAATATCCCTTCATCCGCCTTGATGGCCAAAGACTGCTCTATGCCTTCAATTTCGCCAGTGGAGAAAACGTTTTCACAAATTTGAACAGCATCCTTTTTGACAGTGGTCACCTTCCTTCCTGAGAACGTCCCCAAAAATGAACTGGGGATATAAAGTTCAGCGGTTTTGCTAATTCTAAGAATTTCAGAAAGCCCTCCAGTATGATCCCCATGAGCATGCGAGATTACGATTATTCCTATATTCTTTGGGTCAATATTAAGCTCCCTCATATTATGCAACAATGTCGGGCCATCGCCGCCAGTATCAAATAAAATTGATGGCTCCTTTGTATTTTCAATAAGAGCGGAAAATCCCCAACCCGCTCTTAATCCGTCTTGCTTTACTTCGTTGTCATAAACAATTGTGACTTTCACGTTGCCCCTTCAATCATTAAGAAGCTGGCCATCAGACATGTACCTGCTTAGATGAAAGTCCTCTCTCCGAGGCTTAATGCTCCTATGTAAAGCTAGCTCCAAAATAGGAAGTTATTTTGTTCAGAAGCTTATCCAGCCCCCAACCTTTACTGGCAGAGATAAGGGCGATGTTTTCATTCAATAACACGACTTGTTCCTTGAGACAAGAAATAGCAGGCAGGTCTCCTAACTCCGATTCATTGCTTA
>JAIWBQ010000162.1:0-10763 GCA_048633745.1 bacterium | reverse complement strand
GTAGTCCCATTAGGAGCAACAATCGTATCAAAATATCCTGCTTTCATCGTTAGCCAGTATCGGTACGCTTCCACTTGCTCAAAATGCTCTTGCATGTCAAACGTCATCCCGATAAAGGCCATGAACCGCTTATGGTTCTCGTAGCTCCTTGCTATCTTAATCTCAGCTACAATGACCTCTCCGGGCTTCCTACGGCTGATATAAGCCATAGTGTCAGGGTCTTTGGGGATTAAGTTACTTCCCGATCTGGTGAAAAATGCTTTCACTCAACCTTAGACCTTTGGTTTTGATGGACTAAGATAGCGATAACAAAGAAAGCCATCCACATATACGGGCTTGTGTCCATCCAATCGGTATTAACTTTGCTCAAATATGCAGCCTTTCCAATAAAATCCTGATACATTCCCAAAAACGATAAGTGCGCGGCAAACCCACACCAAAAAGATAGGGATAACATTTCACTTGGCTTCTTCATCTCACTCTCCTTAATCGTTATATCCCGCTAGGTGTTACAATCTAAATAACAAAATCAAAGCATATATTGCTTTCACTGATCCAAAATAGAGCGCCAAATCGGCTGTATTCAATAGCCATAATTCCGTCCTCTTTAAGCTTCCACCTTCCCGTTAATCTTTCTATTTCCATTGGGCCTGTCGTTGTTCCGCCAAATATCCACGGGGTAGTTATTGTTACTTCAATCATACTCACCCCCTTAGTAGTGCCATTGGATCAGGCTGGGTGGCGTTGTAACATGTCCAGCACTGTTTGGAGGGGCCAACGTCTATTCCAGCCCCGCATTTGCATAATCCTGTACTCTTTGGCGCTGATTTCTCACCTTGTAATACAACGTCATTTTTCCACCGCTTCTTGTTGATAAATACCGATATTCCTACCGGGTTAGGCACGAACTGTTTAGACGCCCTCTGCTCGCCCCTGAAGGACTTTTGCTTTTCTATGGCCGTTTCCACCTCTTTCATTAGAAAATCCCTCTGATGCTCTGGCATGGCCTTGGTCGCCCTGTTCCATGCCTTTTCAAGATCGCCATAATCTCCCCGGACTACGGGGCAATTATCTTGCTGCCAATCTTTGTGGTGGGATATTGCCAAGTTCCACAATCGAGTAATTTCTGCACTTCTATTCATTCCCAGACTTCCTTAGACTCATCATTCAGCCCCCGCTTTTCCTCAAGCACCTCTATCTCACGCTTAATCTTTCCTTCCTCTGGATTTCTTACTCGGCCATAGTCCACAGTCGGTGGAGGCAGATTTAACTGGCCTCCAAATGCCTTTTGAGGGTTGATGATTATGTCTACCCTGCGCTTAGGCTTCATAGCAAGAACTTATGAACTGCGTAGAGTTCTGGATAAAATATTCCTACCCATGCCCAGAGATTAATTAATAATGAGAGACTAAACAGCCCAACAACCAAAGTCGCAACTCCTGTAATGGCCTGAGGTAAATTACTGTCTGCAAAGAATGGGGCCGGACTAGCCGTAGCCATCACCTTATCCTTCTGCTCTTGAGTCAGCCCGCTAAAACACGCGTGAGGGTCAAGATTATGCGCCTTAAGAATATCCTTATCCCATGAATACCTTGCGCCATAATCCTTATTAAGGATGCTAAGAACTTCACAATTAATGCTCCTCATGCGCCTCAAATTCAGAGCCACCACAATCGCAGCAACAACAAATACTAACGGCAAAATTAACTCGCTAGCCGCCTCAATCCTCAACACATTCAGCCCCAACTCAGCGACATCGCCACCGTATTGAGCTAATACTTTTTGAGCCGCATCAAAAAATTGCTCCATCTTATCCATACTAAACTCAGTCAAATTAGCGGCTTTCTGCTCAACTACATCGGCCACTTCTTGCGCTACCTTTCCTGCTTCTGTTGTTTTCTCAGTCATACAATCCTCCTATTGGGTGTCTATGGGGGCTAGGTGTCGTCCGCGCTTACAAAGTTGGTTGTTATTTCCCATTGAGCAAGCATGGATTTTCTTAGCAGGCGTTTACCTTCAAGAAGCACCTCTCTTGTCCCTAAATGACCCGGAGCAGCATCCTCCAATATCCGTAAAGCCGCCTGCATCCTTCCAAGAATTTCGATTTCTCTATGCTCACTACCTTTAATCATCTCAATCCTCCAATATTCTGTAATTCAATCATCTCGCGCACAATACCTATATCCCGGTTAGACAGCCTCCATTCGCCTTTATTCTCCGGCGTTCTTGGCACATCTCCATCCCATCGAAACACCTTACCTCTGGAAATTTTTAACCAAAGTGGTTTGTCATATGCTTGTGCACCCTTTGGTTTGGGTGGGCGGGCATTGGGGGCTATTCCTTTAGGCATTACTCTACAGCCCACGTAGCAGTAGCTCTGCCGTGAGGTTTTATATCAGGGATCATTGCCGTAAAGCTCCCAGATTGGTAGAATGAAACCTTGATAGGATGGTCAAGTTTACCAACACTTTTAACGCATTCAACGTAATGACCATCAGGATATACGTCATTAGGCCCGTGTCCTGTGCCTCCACCTTTCGAGTTTGTAGCGGTAACAATGTATTCGCCAAGAAGGAAATCGGTATTTAATCCATTCTTATCTTCGCCAAGAGTTACCTCTGTTTTCGATAGCTCATCAAATTGTCCAACCCTGTTTGAATAACAAAAGTGAGCTGGCAGCTTAATATAGACCGTGTGGCCCGCCTCTAACTGGATTACATCGCCTTCTTTCAGCATGTCACTCTCCTGTAATATATGGGTTAAACCCTTACGAATGGGATACCTTTTTTCACCTTTACCCAGTTTGGTGGAGACATAGGATCAGTTCTCATGTCGGCAAACACGGGTGCATCTCCCATATATTCCCTACTTCCAACCTTCTGTAAACTGCCATTGTCAATTGAATGCTGTGCTGCTGCGTTTCTCTTTTTCATCTCATTTCTCCTCGTTGTTGATGGATTAACAATACACCACCTACCGGATAGCACAATTCGTTTGTTTTTATGGGCTATTCAATTTCACTTATGGCTCGTCGGCTATTACTGTGGGTACGTCTTGCCATTCAGTCCACCCTAGCTTCATTCCGTAACCAATTTGCTCTTGCTCTACGAGTTCTCGATACTGCAAAACAGGCTTTTCTTTGTGGGCAACATTATTGGAATCTATATCCGTATCCACATACCATCGTAATTCCATCTCAGTCTCCTTGTAGTCCTATGGGGTTAAAAATTCGGCAGGTTTAATATCTTACTTTTTGGATACTTGCCGTCGTCATCCATAAATGCACAATTTCTCATGGTCAACAAGCTGTTTAACAGACCCGTACACTCGCTCTCAGCGTCTTTGTACTTGGCAGACCATTCTCTACCCTTTGCGCCCTTGCCATCCTTCAGCGCCACCTCAGAGGCCACCCCGTAGCACTTAATGGCTTGTCGGTAGAACTTAATAGCGCCAAGCACACCATCTCGGTTAATCAGGAAATCTCGCCTTTCAGTTTCCATTATCTCTCTCCTTTATGCTCTATTGGTGGGGGTAACTAAATGGGTTTGGCAGGGTTACACATCATCATTCCCAAGCTCTCTCATTCTCATAATATAATCATCCCATGCTTCTTGAGGGGTATCTTTAAACCATTCTGGCTCTCCCCACAATTCCATAGAAAAACTGTCTTCAGATGACATTCTGATTGAGCCAATACCTTCGTCTGCCACGGCAAAATGACCGTCATCATCATAAATCAACTGTGGCGCATAACCTCTCATGGTTAACTCTTCCCACTCTTTTGCTAGATCAAACATTTCATTCTCCTTGTAGACCGCCTTTGATTTAAAGTGTTTCCCAATGTTGTTTCCAGTTTGTATCGTCATAATTTGATTTTCCAATATTACAATCGCCACAAAATACTTGAAGATTATCCAAATCAAGCTCCATCCCCGGATGAGTTGATCGCGGCTTAATATGGTCTACGTGTATTTGCACACCATCTTTAGCCATAGCGCCACATAATTGACACGTACCACCGCAATTTGTTAATGCTATATATCTCAGCTCTTTCCATGCGCTTGATTTATAAAATTCTTCCGATGTTTTAAACCGGCTCTTTCCTACCTTTCTTGGCCGTTGTGTCCATTTGAGGACTTTGGCCGCTTTTTTAATTATCTTTCTGTACTGATTCTTATTTCCCGGCATCATCCACTCAAGATGCTTGCAGGCAACAAAACAAATGGCATGATTTGTGGCAAATTTCTGTAATCCAAAATGGTTTATCAGGAATTTACGATCCTCCTCAGTATGCTTGAGCTTTTTACTCTTGCCCTTTTTAGACTTCTTTTTCCTAGGCTTACCAGTAGAATTATATATCTTACTTATCATATTCTCTGGTGGCTTCCATAAGTCGTTGTGTTTCATATCATCCTTCAGTTCAGATTCTTGGGTTAAGAGAATCCCTACCCACAATTAAGTAAGTAAAAACTCTCTCATCATCCTTTCAGACAAGACTCCAGTGATAAGAGCCACCAGACTATTCCTTCTAGGTCATTAACGCTCTAGTGGTGCATCCCACGTTGACCTGATACTGATTACACCGAACGTAAGCAAGCAGCCGATAAATGCAATCAGGAAAGACTTTTAATTTTGGGAGGGTTTGCGCTATAATTGATTCAACGCGGTACGACTTGCTCCCACACTTAAAGTCTATCGAGTTCAGGAGTTCGCAAAAACTGCCTGAACGTAGTAATAATAGGGGGTTTGCGGTCATGCTGCAAGCCCTTTTTTATTGCCTATTGTTGAATAATATTGAACGACTTGTTCAGATTATTTGATGGTTATGCTCTTGCTATGTGCAATGTATATCTATGGTATAATGGGGATGTGCTGCGGCGTGGAGAAGATCGTTGAAACATTCGCTTAGTGGGCTTGTGGAGATCGCGGAGACACGTAAGAGGATGACGAACACCTCACTAAAAACGGCTATCGAGAAGCAGGATTTGCGCCCTGCCAGCACAACCAAACATCGGTGCGGCTAACCCCCAACCAACTATTGATATTCCGTCAATGGGAGGGACAAAGCCAATTCCGGGCTACCTGAACACCTCGGGTAGTCACATTTTTATTTCTGTCTAACGCCTTTAGTTACAATTCATCCATACAAAAAGTGTGGAGCTTATCTCTTATTTGAGCGCTAATAGGTACACCCACTCTGGCTAGGCAAGAGCTTAAATATTCTGCCAACTCATATTGCCGTTCCTCGTTATTTGTTCTCAATGTATTGCTAGTTTTAACGGCTAATTCTTCCATAGGTTGCAATTCCATATCTCACTCCTTACCTGTAGGCGGGGTTCGGCCACAACACATTAAAGCAAGAGTATTGAGCGCAATTTGATCGCTGATTATACTAATCCCAAAACTAAGCGTTTCTTGCTGATTCTTTCTGCGAGCTGCCTCCAGATCGTTTTTTAACCGTAAGGCATGATTCTCACGCTCTAGCTCAAGCATTCGTTCATATTCCATCTCATATACTCCTTTTATTCAACGCTTAGCAATTTATTAGCAAACGAAACCACCTTAGTCCTATCCTCCGGGCTTTTTGCCCAGCAGTAGACCCTTACTAGCCCTTTATCTAGCTTCTTCTTGGTGCATCGTGCTACACGCTCTGGGGCTGTCTTGTCTTTAGTAGTCATTGCAGGTATCACAGTCTTTAATGTCGCAAGGCTCAAGCCCGTCCTTAATATCTTCCCACACGGCCTGCCAGTGTTCGCGCTTATTCTGTCCGGTAACAAACTCATTAGTTACGGCGCTGTGACACCCGGTAGAAGCGAAGATAAAGCCTTTAGGCGACCACATATCAGTGTCCCATGAAATGCCTTGAGCCGTATGTAGAATATCTATATTGAGCTTTTTGGCTAGATCAAAAACTTGCTTTCTTGTTTTCATTCTCTTCTCCTTTTTTCACTCTACATACACATGGTATCATAAGCCGCTTACGCTGTCAAGCATTAAATAACCTTGTTAAGTGGGATTATGTTATAATTCTCTAGCTGGTTGGCTTGAATATCCACATCTCAAAGCAGACTGAGCCAGCAAGTCCTAGACCTCTTGTGCAGTAATCTCTAGGCCAGGTATCGAGTATGCTTGCAATTGAATCCCACCTCTGATTCAAGTGGGGTTATTTAATCCCATTCCTCCATGTCTGCCCAACATTTAAAGGCATATGCAAGCATCTTCTTTTGATCGTCAGTAAAGTTCTGCCATTCTCCCTCAATCGCGGGGCTTACATAATTTCTCCATCCGTGAACTTTTTCATGCTTATTCCATTCAGGATTGTCCCAGTCTCTCGGTAGGTCATCCATCCTTCTCTCCTCTATACAGTTAATGGTGTTAATCGCTTAAAACAACAGAAGGTCTTTTCTCAAGATTGATAGCTCTCTTGATCTCGTAGACGCTAAGATCAGCAACCTCTTTATCCTGCACACCCTTAAGCATTGACTCTTCATCCTTGTAAAGGTCAACGTGCGTGTAATATGGGTCTGAAGTATCAATTACTATAATTTTATTCATATCTCCTCCTTATATCTAATATGGTGCGCTACAGCTTGTAAATTTTCCATACAGTGATGTTCTTTACTTCTGATATGTCCACACCCCTATCTTTCAACTTTTGCTCATAATATCCAATCTTAAATGCAGCGATCATCCCAGATCGTAAGGATAGAACGGCAAATATAAGCGCGGAAATCAATAATATAATCTGTAAGCCAGTCATTTAAACATCCTCAGTTAAGTAATAATCTCCCCTACATTATCGCCCACCATCCCCTATAAAGCACATTCAAATGGCTTATGTCTGCCATAAATCTTTCTATTCGCCATACGTATAGTCTCTTGCTAATGTCTGTGCATGGTTAAAGAGCTCAACACAATCGAATGCGGCAAGTGCAAGAATTTCAGACTATATCTAGGAGCCAAATATGATGGGTTCTGTATTGTTAAAGGGAGTGGAGGCTCATGGGTACTCAGTTACTCGCTCTTTGAGGGCTGCAAAAAGTCTGAGGCTATTGCATACATTAGTAATGCCGAACCACCCGTTAAGCGATGCAAAGAAGTCCCTGCTCCTAAAGTACAGCAACGGGGAATCTTTCGGAGATTACGAGATATTTTTAATGAAACGATTAATTGAGGTGGGATATGGAAACTAAATTTACACCGGGGCCGTGGATCGCTGGCAAGTATATGTTTGATGCTGATTTGCCATTCGTTGATATTTATGCAGACGAAGCCCCAATAGGATTAAAATTGCCAGCTATGGCTTATGGTGAGAAAGCGGAAGCCAACGCCCACCTGATAGCCGCCGCTCCTGATATGTATGCAGCGCTGGAAGATATAGCGAGAGGCAAGCTGCAAGGGCCGGGGAATTTCGAGACTTATGTAATAGCAATAGCCGAGAAAGTCTTAGCCAAAGCCAGAGGCGAATAGTGGACATATTAGACGCATTTCAGATAACACAAGGATTAAGACCTATGAGCGCAATAGAGGATACAACAACAGTAACGCGGCAGTTCTTAGGCCAAGGCGTTACCTTGAGGATTAAATACTACTTCCACAAGGCATTACCTGCCACTGAGTCGCCCGCAGAGGACGCTAAGGTAGAGATCACCTCTATTGCCACGGCTCACTTCGTACCATCGTGGATAGCTCATAAGCAGTATCAGGAGCTTGCTGTATCGGATGAGGAGTTAGAGTCAATTGAGGATGAGGTTCTGGAGGAGCTGCTATGAACTTATGGTGGTTAGTCATTATCTGTATCGTCATTCTCGCTATAGGATGGATTAGAGCATGGGATTCAATACCTACTACTGATGAGCAGGAGAAGGATTGGCGTGATGAGCATGGTGAAGATTATGAGTAAAATAATGAATCAGATGTTTTTAGGTGGCAAGCTAGATAACGACTTTCAGGAGATATTTGGAAATGAAGAAAATAATAGCGCAAATTCAGACAGAGCTGAAAGCGAACAAAGGCCAATGGAACAAGTTCGGGAAGTACCATTACCGGAGTTGCGAGGACATAGTGGAGTCAGTAAAGCCCCTCCTTTCTAAACATGATATGTATCTGAATATCTCAGATGATATCGTTTATCTCGGAGACAGGTACTATGTGAAAGCCACGGCCTCAGTTATTGGGGAAAAGGGCACTGTAACGGCCTCTGGTTACGCCAGAGAGCCTTTGGAGCAGAAGGGCATGAATGCCGCACAAATCACTGGAAGCGCCTCCAGCTACGCTAGGAAGTACGCTCTGAACGGTCTATTCGCTATTGATGACACAAAGGATGCGGATTCTCAGGATAACCGTGAGCAAATGAGTCCAGAGCCTATAGATATGAAAAAGGTCGAGGGGGCAACGGCAGCATTTAAGGAATTGATCGACGCAGACGATTTTGAACTTGGACACCAGAGAGCAAAAGACGCGAGGGAGCGGTTAACCAATGATGAGTGGATAGCCGTTACTTCCAATTTAAACGAAACAGCGCCGGGTGGTAGAAAGAAGTACAAGAGCTTGGCATCCGATTATATTAACTATGTACCAGAAGAAGGAATACAGAAATGAAATTAGGATTATCAGTAAAGATCGACGTAAGCAAGATTGACAAGGCCCGTTTATTTAAAGGGGAGAAGGGAACTTATTTAGACCTAACGACCTTTATCGACCTAGAAAACCCGTCTGAGTATGGAGATCATGGGTTTATATCTCAGTCTGTATCGAAGGAAGAGAGGGATCAGAATGTGCAGACGGCTATTTTGGGTAATGTAAAGGTGTTCTTTACTGGCGAATCGCAGGCTGACAATAGGCCAGCACAAGCTAGTCAGGCTCCAGTACAGTCTGGAGGTTATCAGCCAGATGGCTTTGAGGATGAAGATTTACCCTTCTAGCAGGGGATATTTGCACTATACCGTAATAGATGTTACGCTTCCAAGGAAGGAGGCAAATCATGAAAACTTGCTTTAAGTGTGACAAAGAAAAACCATTCTCTGAATTTTATAAGCACAAGATGATGGGTGACGGTTATTTGAATAAATGCAAAGAATGTACGAAAAAGGATTCCCGGAAGCACCGTGACGACAATTTAGAGAAGGTCAAAGAATACGACAGGAATAGACCAAATGCGGCAGAGAGAAGTAAAAGGTTTGGGGCTGCCCACAAGGATCGAATGAAAAACCCTGATTATAAGAAAAATTTTCGCAAAAAAAGAAAGGAGTGGGACGAGGGATATGTTGTACAGAAGGGCGCTAATACTATCGCCGGGCATGCGATCAGAGACGGCAGGTTAACCAAGGAGCCTTGCGAGGTCTGCGGAGAGCTAAAAGTAGACGCTCATCACGATGACTATGAGAAACCAATGGACGTTCGCTGGCTATGCAGAACTCATCATGCAGAACACCACAAGAAGCTGAGAGAAAAGGAGCGAAACCCATGAGCTGCTATAACTGCGCGATCTGCGGGAATTTCTTTGATTCAGACTTCTCTGGATGCTGGGAATATAAAGAAACACAACTAATATGCGAGGGCTGTTATGAAGATGCTACGAAAGATGATTCAATTCCTAAAATCAACACCAAGCTGGCTAGAGCCTCATCCAATGATGAGTACCGAGCTAAGGCCAAATAAGGGGCCGCAAGCCCGGAGAGTATAGTTTACGGGGAGAAGCTGGCTGCATTGGATGACCTACTCCGCGTAGCAGGCACATAGGTCAGGATTGGCTACGGGTCAGCCAGCCTATCCCCACCACTTATAGACTGGAGGATGGAATGATAGAAGAAAGTAGCAAGATTCTTGAGGAGTTGGAATTAAAATTCACCAGCGGTAACGCTATTCCTGTTTCTCAGATAACCTTAAAACTTCAAGAATTTAACCGGCTTAGGGCAGAAATGAAACGTCTTCAAGAGGTTGAATGGATGTATCTTGATTTGTGTAGATAGCCTAGCCACTTATAGAGGTAAGCAGGATGAGTGAACAAGAAAATGTGACCGCTGAGTCATTAAATTCACAATTAAAGAAATGGCGTGTGCTCGCCTACAATTACCTGCCAGCAACTGAGTGTGATAGGGATGATGTGGCTGCGATTGATAAGCTAATCCAATCCCTCGAATCACAGAACCAGACATTGCGGCAAGGCATAGCAGACTACTTTGAGGCAATCAGCAGCGCTGTATCCGGTGTTGGTATCGTTAGGGCAGAGTCGAAACTTAAAGCTCTAGCCCTCAAGCCCACGACATAGGAATATAGGAGGTTGTGATGAGCGCTATTGATAATTGTTTTTGGGGGAGTGGCTGCGCTAACTCAGAAAGATGTATGGCTCACGGTACGTGTATCGCTAGAGAACAACGGAAGCATATCAGGCAAGAATGTGGGCTTGATGAACCTCTCTACACCAAAGAGCAGGTAGTGAGGGAGATTATGGAGCATCCACATCGGCTAAAGATTCAAAAGTGGCGGACTGGTACCGCGTGGGGTGATTGCAACTACGTAGAAGAAGTCCTAGAGCTACTCAAATGAAAAGCCTCTGTATCCTAATCTACGCACTGTTACCGCCACCGTTCCACACCGGGGACGAGGGATTAGATTGTATGCTGTGGCTCCAGACTTTAGAGGCTGCGAGTCGTGAGGATAGAATTACAACATGCTGCCTACCGGGATTTATTGTTAGGGAAGATTGGCCGGGTAGGAGTAGGGCGGAGATTAGTTATGTGGGAATTGAAGATTATTAATGG
>JAIWBQ010000161.1:0-4503 GCA_048633745.1 bacterium | reverse complement strand
ACGCCAATAGCTATGGTGTCTCCTTCCTTAAACTTGCCCTGCAGTATCTGCGTCGATATAGGATTTTCCGCATATCTCTGAATAGCCCGGCGCAACGGGCGAGCTCCATATACCGGGTCATAGCCTTTCTGGACTAACCAGGCTTTGGCTTTTTCATTGACCTTAAGCTTGATGCTTCGCTCAGCCAACCTCTGTTCTACCTCGTGAAGCAGCAGGTCGACGATGCTCTTTAAGTGTTCCTCGCTCAGAGGGTGAAATATGATGACATCGTCTATCCTGTTGAGCAATTCAGGACGGAAGGTTCGCTTTAAGGCGCTCTCGATAGCTGTTTTCATTCTTTTCTCATCGCCTTTCCCTGTGCTGAGAAAGCCAACATCCTGACGTTGGAATTCCTCGGTGCCTAAGTTGCTGGTCATAATCACCACTGTGTTTTTGAAATCCACAGTTCTGCCATGCCCGTCGGTAAGCCTGCCATCCTCCAGCAACTGCAATAGTATGTTGACGACATCGGGGTGAGCCTTCTCCACCTCGTCGAAGAGAATAACTCGGTAGGGACGACGGCGTACTGCCTCGGTCAATTGTCCTCCCTCTTCATACCCCACGTATCCTGGCGGTGCCCCGATAAGACGGGAAACAGTATGCTTTTCCATATATTCCGACATGTCCAGTCTTACCATGGTGTTTTCATCGTCGAAAAGAAACTCGGCTAAAGCGCGAGCTAATTCGGTTTTTCCCACTCCGGTGGGGCCAAGGAAGATAAAACTGCCAATAGGACGTTTGGGGTCCTTAAGGCCAGCTCTACCTCGCTTGATAGCTTCAGCGACAGCTGCCACTGCCTCTTCCTGGTCTACTATCCTTTGGTGAATCCTGTCCTCTATGTGAACCAGTTTATCAGTTTCCGTTTCTAACATTCGGGAAACGGGTATGCCTGTCCATTGGGCAATTAGTTCGGCGATATCTTCCTCATCTACCACACTATCTATCTTCTTCTCCTGCCGCCATTGTAGTTTAGCTTGATTATATTCTTGTTCCAATCGCAATCTCTCTGCCTTCAATTCGGCAGCTTTTTGATAATCCTGCCGTTGTGATGCGGCATCTTCCTCATCACGTAAATGCTTCATCTTTTGGTCCAGGGTTTTAACCTCCGCTGGAGCGCTTTCCATTTCAATGCGTAATTTACTGGCTGCTTCATCAATCAAGTCAATCGCTTTGTCAGGAAGGAATCTATCAGATATATATCTCTGGCTCAGCTTGGCAGCAGCTACTAGAGCGGAATCCTCGACCTTTATTTTATGGTGTGCTTCATATCTGGGGCGAAGCCCTCGGAGCATCTCTATAGTTGCTTCCATGCTGGGTTCATCGAGGAAAACAGGGCTGAAACGTCTCTCCAAAGCTTTATCTTTTTCAATACGCTTTCTATACTCGTCGATTGTGGTGGCCCCGATACATTGAATTTCGCCGCGGGCCAGTGCTGGCTTTAGCATATTGCTGGCGTCGATTGCTCCTTCAGCAGCTCCGGCTCCTACCACGGTATGAAGCTCGTCAATGAATAAAATGACTTCGCCGGCCGCTTGCCTGACTTCGTCTAAAACTGCCTTTAGCCTTTCCTCAAATTCACCACGGAATTTGCTTCCAGCCACCAGCGCCCCCATATCTAAAGCAACCACCTTTTTCCCCTTAAGGGAATCGGGGACATCTTCATCGACAATCTTCTGGGCTAATCCCTCAGCAATGGCTGTCTTGCCCACACCAGCATCGCCAATGATCACCGGATTATTCTTGGTGCGCCGAGCAAGTATCTGGGTTACACGCTTAATCTCGTTTTCACGTCCTATTACAGGGTCAAGTTTGCCTTGCTGAGCCAGTTCCGTGAGGTCATGGCCATATTTTGCCAGGGAGCGATATTTACTTTCTGCCTGGCGGTCGGTGACTCGATGGCCACCACGAATTTTCTGCAAAGCCTGATAAATTTTTTCCTGGTTAACACCAGATTCAGATAGAATTGCAGCGGCTTCGCCTTTGGTTTCGCCAGCAATGGCAATGAGCAAATGTTCAGTGCTAACGAATTCATCCTTAAGCCTGTCGGCTTCGCGGTTAGCGTTTTCCAGGAGAGTGGCAATTCGTGGGGTAGCGTAAATCTGCGTTGTCTCATAAGCTACCTTGGGGAAACCTTCCAGAGTTGCCCCTACCCGCTGTTTTATAGCTTCGATGTCTGCACCTAACTCCTGCAATATTTCTTGAGTTATCCCTCTCTCCTGCTCCAGCAAGGCCAGCAAGATGTGTTCCACGTCCCACTGGTTGTGGCGATAGCGACGAACCAGCTCTTGAGAGGCTGCCAGAACCTCTTGCGCTTGCTCAGTGAATCTCTCCGGTTTCAACTTTCTATACCTCCTTCCATTCTGCGTCTTCTATTATGTCCTTTATGTCCTTCACTATATCTCCCATTACGTCTTCCATTTCAGCTTCTGCAATTTTCCTGATTTTCCTCTCCATTTCCTCAATTTGGCGTTGCATCTCTTTCATCCTTTGCATCAGACGTAGAGTGACCTCTACACCTGCCAGATTAACGCCACAATCGCTCATCAGAGACTTAATATGACGCAATCGTTCAATATCATCTTCCGAATAGAGACGTGTATTGCCACTTGAGCGCTCTGGTTGTAGCAACCCTAGCCTTTCATAATACCGTAAGGTGTGAGCTTCTATGCCCACTATCCCTGCGGCTATGCTTATCACATACCTTGGTTTGGATTCCTCGTCTGTCATCAGGACACCTCGATTTACGTGGGTCGCAGAGACCGCAATTTCTCAAAGAGTTGCTTCTCTTCCTTAGTTAAATTAGTGGGCAGGACCACTTTCGCCTTAGCAAGCATATCACCGTACTTCGCACTGCCTAAGTGTGGCATGCCTTTCCCTGCCAGGCGGAAAATCTTGCCGTTCTGAGTCTCTGGTGGTATTTTAAGAGCCAGGTTGCCATTCAGGGTTGGCAATCTGGTCTCACCACCCAAGATAGCAGTGACTAAAGGCATTGAGACCTCAGTGTAAAGGTCATCTCCTTTGCGCTCAAAGACTTTATGAGGTAGAACTTTCACTACAAGATAGAGGTCGCCTTTGTTACGACCAGCACGGTTAGGGCTGCCTTCTCCCGCCATACGAATCCTTGAGCCATCTTTAACACCTGCTGGAATCTTGACTTCGAGGCGCTTTGAAGTTACTTTCCCACCCGCACCGTTGCAAATGGTGCAGACTCGATTGCCCACTCTGCCTGTACCACCACAAGCTGAACATAGCTCCTCAGTTTGAAGCTGCATAATACGTTTAGACCCTTGGTATGCTTCCTCAAGGCTCACTTCAACGGTGGACTCTGCGTCCTGACCCCGTTGTGAGCCACGCCTCGTCCTGGGACCCACGTCAGCGCCCCCAAATAAATCCGAGAAAATGTCCCCAAAGTCACTGACGTCGCCATATTCGAAGGTTGTGCCTCCTCTGCTGAAATCCCGCCTAACATTCTTTCGTCCTCCCGATTTAGCAAATTGGTCAGCATATTCCCACTGGTCACCATACTGGTCGTACTTTTTCCGCTTTTCAGCATCGGAGAGAACCTCATAAGCCGCGTTTATTTCCTTAAATTTAGCCTCGGCCGATTTATCGTTGGGGTTGAGGTCAGGATGATACTTGCGAGCCAAACGGCGATAAACTTGCTTGATTTCCTTTTCCGTGGCTTCCCTCTTTACCCCCAGACTCTGGTAATAGTCCTTTCCTGCCATATCTTTCTTCCCTAAAACCTTTTGGTTTATTATAAAATTAGTTAGCTTATTTGTCAAATATTTTTGAGATAACTTGATACAATTGTTTAAGATTCTTATAATATTACTTGAGCTGAGAGTGGGGCTTCGTAAAAGTACAGCAAGGGGGTAATGCAGATGGTTATACAAAGATGGCAACTATTCTCTGAACTCGCGAGCATAAGACAGGCAATGGACAGGCTATTTGAGGACAGTTTTGTCCGTCCCTCCTGCTTTCTTGGCGCCGCTGGTGAGGGCGCAGCACCAGCCTTAGATGTGTACCAGACTCCCCAATTTTGACTATCAAGGGAGAGGGCAAGGCGGAAGAGAAAATTAAGAAGGAGGATTACCCGTATCAGGAAAGACGCTACGGCGCTTTTTTCGCAGTGTAGTCCTCCCTGGAGGGCTTCAACCAGATAAGGCTGAGGCAACGATGGAGGATGGTGTTCTAACCATCACCATACCCAAAACTGAAGAAGTCAAGCCTAAGGCAATCAAAGTGAAGGCTAAAGAGAAGGAATGTCTAGTGCGATGCCCCGCTCTCAGACTTCAGCAACTCAGTGAATTGCTTTATAATTCTGGCTGTAGCTCCCCAGATAATGTGCCCTTCGTATTCGTAGCTATAACCGAGTCCGTTTTTATCCTGTCTAACATTGGCTTCATCCATTAAAGCCGATAAAGGAACGGAGAAAATTTCTTCCACTTCCCTGGGATCGGC
>JAIWBQ010000160.1:0-3789 GCA_048633745.1 bacterium | reverse complement strand
AAGAAAGTGCGGTTTGGAGATATTACAGACGCGGAAATCAAGAACAGGGGACTCGAGTTGAACGAGGAAAACGAACATTATGTCAGGCAGCAATTGAGAAAAAAACATGGAATGGCAGCCTATGCTAAATTGAACTTGTCCCGGATTGATAGCTCACTGAAATCATCAGATGTTGTGGTGGACGGACTTTACTCATGGGAAGAGTATACTTTGTTAAAAGAACGCTATGGTGAAAGATTCAGTGCGGTTGCCGTCTGGACATCGACTGTTACCAGGCATAGAAGACTTGCGAATAGAGCACAACGGCCTTTGACGCTTGAGGAGGCAGCCAGTCGAGATAAAGAGGAGATAGAAAAAATTAACAAGGGTGGGCCAATCGCCATGGCTGACTTCACCATCATAAACGAAGATGCCCTAGGAGAGTTGGAAAGGGAGACGGAACGAGTTCTATCCGCTTTGAAATGAAAAAAACAAGCAGGCCAGAAATCGATGAGTATTTTCTCAAGATAGCCTCTGTGGTGGCAGAGCGTTCCACCTGTCGGCGGCACCATGTAGGCGCCGTGGCAGTCAGGGACAAGCACATATTGTCTACCGGATACAATGGAGCTGCCTCCGGGCTCAAGGATTGCCTTGAGCTTGGCTGCCTCAGGGATGAGATGAATATAGAATCTGGAACCAGGCAGGAGATATGCCGGGCAATTCACGCGGAGCAAAATGTAATCATACAGGCGGCGCTCCACGGCGTTGACCTTGCTGGCGCCACGGTCTATGTTACCCACTCACCATGCGTACTCTGCGCCAAAATGCTGGTGAATGCCAGAATTAAGCGGTTCGTAACCTTTGGCAGTTACGCCGATGACTCTTTCAAAGACCTGTTTGAGGAAGCTGGTATAGAGTTTGAGTCACACAAAAAACCGCCTTCCCAGATAACGCACCTGCCATAAAACAAGGGCCTGCTCCTTCTCAATTGGACATCCGTAGGAATTGCCACAGCCAAATCCCCTTTCCCCTTGATGGGAGAGGATCAAGGTGAGGGTGAAGAATGAAACCACCCCTCTGCCATTGCGAGGCACCAAGGGTGCCGAAGCAACCTCAGCGGGGTGAGATCCTTCGCGGAGTTTACCCTGAGTCAGGATTCTTCGGTCGCTTCGCTTCCTCAGAATGACAGAAGGCGAAGAGCTCAGCATGACACCCTTGACGGGCTTGCCACATCTTCGGCTCGCAATCTCACAAGGAACTATCGCACCTTCCCTCTGGCCAGCGAGGCAAATATGCCGCCGAAGCAGAGAATTGCGAAAATGATGAATGACGCTTGCATACTCTCCAGGAAAAAGGGATAGTGTGCAGGCGTAATCTGGACCCGACCGATGTAGAGCGCAAACATCAGCATAGCAACTCCCATGCTGAACACCATTCCGACCTGCCTCATTGTCGCCACCGTTGCCGAGGCTACTCCGTAAGCCTTCGTTGGAGCAGAACTCATAACTGCATTCGTATTGGGAGATGAAAAAAGGGCAAGGCCAAAACCAATCAGAATCAAATTAGCTATGATGAACGCCAGGGGCGTTTCCCCATTTAGAAAAATGAAGAGCACAAGTGCTGCGGTTGTCACCGCCATCCCTGCTGAGGCAATTATCCTTGGTTCAATTTTATCCGAAAGCCTGCCCGCAACCGGTGAAAAAATAGCCTGCACAGCGGGCATGGCTACCAGAATCAAGCCAGCATTTTGGGGGTTCAAGCCTCTTATGTACTGCAAATAAAGGCTTAAGAGGAAAACCACCGCAAACGTGGCGCTGTAGTTAATCAACGCCGCCAGGTTAGAAAAAGTGAAGACTCTGTTATTCCTGAAAAGGTTTATATCCAGGACCGGGCTTGTCGCTTTCATTTCCCATCTGGCGAATGCCGAAAACCCTATGACACCTGCTACAATTAGCCACACTCCCAGCATCGCCGGCAAAAGAGTAAACCCATATATTAGTGCTACCAACGCAAGGCTGTAGATTATGGAGCCAACAAAATCGAAACTCTCTCCTTTTGCTTCAGCCCATTCGCCTTTCAGTTTCCACAAAATGACGGCGATTACTATTAATCCCAGGAGCACATTTACGAAAAAGATGCTCCTCCAGCCAAAATGCTGAGTTAGAACCCCACCCAGGACTGGTCCAAGGGAAAGCCCAGCGTAAACCGCAGCGACATTTATCCCCAGGGCCTTTCCTCTCTCGTCGGCAGGGAATACTGAGGTGACGATTGCTACTCCAGTCCCGGCAATCATAGCAGCGCCGATTCCCTGCAAAACTCGAAAAGAGATAAGCATAGTGGCGGAGCTCGCCATCCCCGAAAGAAGAGATGCAACCGTGAAGATAACTATGCCGCAGGTAAAAACCCTCTTCCTTCCATGTATGTCCGCTATTCTCCCAAAGGGGACAAGCAAACTTGCAGAGACCAGCAGGAATGCAGTAGCAATCCAGCCCAGCATGACTGCATCCAATGATAGCTCCTTCCCAATTGTAGGAAGCGCAATAATTACAGCAGCCCCCATGAAGGGGAAAATAAAGGAAGCCATTGTGGCAACAAGAAGTACCACTCCTTTGCTGGTATCACTGCGCATAGAGTTCTCCACGTCAGCCATTATAGCTTATTTCACAGGCAAGCTCGGAGAGCCAAAGTACCATATTATACTGAATGCCATCACAAACCTCCGTCAGTACAGAATATAATCACAACTTTGGGCTGGTTAAGATAATAATTGCCTTAATCGAAGTATCTCTGTAAACTCTCAATTTCCGGCAGCTTCGCATCAGCGAACACAGGAAATCCAATACGATGTTTACGACAAAGGCGGGTGCTACCAAGCTACTAATTGCTGTAGTCATCGGTTTAATAGTAATCAAGGTAGTTGTTAGCTGGCTGACCGGCAGCATCAGCATCCTGGCCCAGGCGGCTGACAGCTTATTGGATCTCTTCGCTGGGATAATCACCTTCTCCGCTATTCGCATTGCGGCTAAGCCAGCCGACGCGGAACATCCATATGGTCATGGTAAGGCAGAAGACATTGCCGGCGCTGCACAAGGAATTCTCATCTTTATTGCTGGCGGACTGATAATCTATTCGTCAATAGGCCGGATAATAGAAGGCTCCAGCATTGAACTGGCCGGTGCAGGGATAGTAGTGATGGCGGTTTCCATAGTGGTCAGCATCTTCCTATCCCGCCATCTGTTAAGAGTATCCCGGACTACTGGCTCAGTAGCACTGGAGGCTAATGCACGTAATATTGCCACTGATGTCTACTCCGCCTCAGCAGTGTTAGTGGGACTGGTAATAGTACGATTCACCAACCTCAGTATTATTGACCCTATAATCGCCATCGGAGTTGCGATTTACATCTTAAAAGTAGCTCTTGATACAATCCGTAAGCCCATGTCAGGACTGCTTGATGAAAGACTCCCCGCTTCACAACATACAGTTATCGAGGCTTGCCTGATGAAACACAGCCACGAGGTGGTTGGCTTTCACGCGTTACGGACACGCCGAGCGGGAAGCTGGAGCTATGTAGACCTCCATTTGGTAATAGCCAAAGACATTAATTTGGAGCGGGCTCATCAAATATGTGACCAGATTGAGACTGAAATACAAAACGGTCTCCACGAGGCCAGTGTAACCATTCATATTGAGCCATGTAACGATGAATGTGAGCAGTGCTCCGTAATCTGCTCAAAACGACGAACTAAATAAATTGATTGTTTTATGCGAGGCGAAGCATCACTTTACATCAATGTTAAATGCCTTCTG
>JAIWBQ010000159.1:0-6065 GCA_048633745.1 bacterium | reverse complement strand
TATACGGTTTTCAAACCACGGGTATGCTAGTACCTTAAAAAGACATTGAAATTTCTTGGGATCCACTTTTTTAATCTGGAGATGAAGAAGTATGAAACCTGGACTCCACACAAAAGCATAGTGCTATACTTTTTCTTATGGTATAATAACTTGAAAATGCGTAACTATGAGTTGGTGGCTATAATTAGTCCTGAGGTTGATGAAGATGCGCTGTCTAAAATTATAGATAAAGTAAGCCAGTCTATTAACAACCGAGGTGGAATAGTGGAGAGCACGGATAAATGGGGGAGGAAGAAGTTAGTTTACCCGATAAGGAAATTTATGGAGGCTGATTACATTTTAACTCGCTTTAGGTTAGAGCCAAACTTAATTAAAGAGGTCGAAACAGAAATTAAAGCTTCGGAGGAGGTTCTGCGGCATCTTGTGGTGAAGGTGGGTGATTGATATGGCAAACCTGAGCAAAGTAATACTCATTGGCAATTTAGGTAGTGATCCTGAGATGAGGTTTACACCTGATGGCAAAGCGGTCACCTCCTTCCGCATGGCGACTAATCGTCGTTACACTACCTCTGCTGGGGAGGCTAAGGAAGAAACAGACTGGTTTAGAATTACCGTTTGGGGCAAGCAAGCTGAGCAGTGCAATCAATTTTTAGCTAAAGGGAGGCAAGTTTACGTTGAGGGGAGATTGCACGCTCGGAACTGGGAGGGGCAAGATGGACAGACACGCACTAGCATTGAGGTAACTGCAGACCGAGTGCTCTTTCTTGATAGACGAGCCATAGCGCCTCTTCCCGATGAGGGTGAGCTTGGGCCTGAAGATTTGCCTTTTGACTAAAATATAAAGCGGAGGGAAATTTGGCTTATAGAAGGAGAGCGCCTGATACCAGGGGGGGAGCTGGGGCGAAAAGATTTATTACCAAAACAGCAGTTTGTCCTTTCTGTGCAGGGAAGATGAAAATAGATTATAAAGATGTTTCTACGTTAGCTCAATATACCTCTGGTCATGGCAAGATTGGGTCGCGACGAAGAACCAGGGCTTGTGCTAAACATCAACGGCGTCTAGCGGAAGCCATAAAAAGAGCTCGTTTTCTAGCACTATTACCTTGTGCACCAAACCATGTTTGGAAAACGGGAAGCCTGGGCTTACATCATTCGCTGTATTAGAAGGACTGGATGCCAAAGCGTACTTATCAACCAAAGAAACTTTCCCGAAAGCGCAAATTAGGCTTTCGAAGTAGAATGGCTACTCGAGGTGGGAGGCAGGTACTCAAGGCAAGACGCCTTAAGGAAAGGTGGAAGTTGACCCCTGTTTAGTTTCTATTCTATGAAGAAGTCTCGAGCTTTAACTAGGAGAGCACAATATTCTCTGGTTTATCAACAAGGTAAAATGTGGGTAAATAGTTTGATAGTGATGAGGGCATTGCCTAATGGTTTGGGCCTAAGCCGATATGGTTTTTCTGTGACCAAGAAGGTGGGTAAGGCAGTGCAACGGAATCGTTTAAAGAGGGTGCTCAGGGAGATAACGAGGTTGCAGGTGGTAAAACCCGGATGGGATATTGTCTTGATTGTCCGCTCTGTAGCGGTTACTGCTGATTATCATAGGCTAGAAAGGGCAGTAACTAAGCTGTTAGATCGAGCGCAATTGCTGGAAGGCAGTAAATGAAGCAACTAGTTCTGGATTTAATTGAATTATATCAGGCAACGATATCGGAAGTTACCCCTCACAGCTGCCGCTTCCAGCCTACATGTTCTCATTATGCGTCTGAGGCGGTTGATAAGCATGGATTTGCCCGAGGTGGTTGGCTGGCAATCAAGCGAATAGCTCACTGTAATCCCTTCTCCAAAGGTGGTTATGACCCAGTGCCTTAGCTATAATTATTATTGAATTGAAGTGAAGCAAGTAAAGATATTATTCCTCATTGCGTTTTCTCTTATTGGTTTAATCCTGGCTTCTTGTATACCTGGTGGAGAGCAACCAGCACAGGGATGGCCGGGAACTGCGATTAACGAGGGCATCGTTTATTCAGGTTCTGTGGATGGTAGTGTGGTGGCGGTAAATTCGTCAACTGGAAATCTGGAATGGTCTTATACCATCGCCACCATCGCCGCACCCGCCAGCGTCCTGTCATGTGGCCAGACATCCGCTCCGACTGCTATATATGGCACGCCTGTTGTAGATGGGGATTTGGTCTACATTGGTAGTTATAGTGGTAAGCTTCTAGCATTAAGCCCATCAGCTAGAAGCCAATATTTGCCTTTTCCTCAAGTAAGAAACGAAGAATGGCTTTATCCCCGGACGAACGAAGTAATCGGTGGTATAGTGGGTAGCGCAGTAGTGGATGAGGAGGCCGTATATGTAACCAGCTCGGATGGCAGTGTATATTCTTTAGATAAGGAATTTGGTGATTTGAACTGGAAGTCGAAGCGCCTAGCCGAAGAGGGTGAGGAAAAGCTCTGGATGTCCCCAGAGGTTCCAGACGATACTATCTACGTGAGTACTTATGATGGTCATATTTATGCCTTGTCAGCTAAAACTGGTGATCTATTACCCTGGGCTTTTGAATCAGAGTCAGGAAGTTTTGCTTCCGCTCCAGCGATTTACAAAGACACCATATTTGTGGGCTCCTTTGACAACAAGCTCTATGCTATAAAAATAGGTGACGGGAAACCATCATGGAATTTCACTGGCGGCAAATGGTTTTGGGCCGCTCCCGTGGTTAATGAGGGAGTTGTTTATGCCGGCTGCCTCGATGGCAAAATTTATGCTCTTAATGCTGAGACGGGGGAAGCATTATGGCAGTTTGAAAGCAGGGATCCAGAAGGTAAGCCTGTTCCTATAGTCTCCTCGCCTGTTTTAATGGATAATTTGCTGATCGTAGCTGATGAATCTGGCAATATATATGTTTTCGACATGAATGATAAACCCCAAGATAAGGAATTAGTGCCGTTAAAGACTATGTCGATTAATGCTGTTGTTAAAGGCTCTTTCTGTGCTCAAGAAGGCATAGTTTATATTCGGGCTCAAGACAACTATTTGTATGCCCTGGATATTGATAGGGGTGGATTGGATTGGAAGCTTTCCTTGACTACTGAAGAATAGGAATCGTACGCAATGCTAGAGTTGTGGTATTTGATAATCCTTAACCCCGTACTTAATGGGTTGATTGCTCTAGCTACCATGCTTTTTAGTAGCTTTGGGCTAGCTATCATTGCTCTTACCGTCATTGTTCGTTTAGTACTCTGGCCTCTTAGCAAGCGACAACTCAATTCCACTAAAGCTATGCAAGGTATGCAGCCGAAGATTCAAGAATTGCAGAAGAAATATGGTAAGAATAAACAGAAACTTCAGCAGGAGACGATGAAGCTTTATAAGGAGGCTGGGATAAACCCCGCGGGCTGCATATGGCCTATGTTAGTTCAGTTTCCTGTCTGGATTGCTCTGTATCAATCCATTATGAAAGCTTTGGCTACCACACCGGAGAACTTACTGGGCTTAGCTCAGCATCTTTATTCCTGGCAGATAGTAAATCAGGCGGTTCCTTTGAATAGTCATTTCTTATGGCTCGATTTAGGGGGCCAAGGCGACTTTATTTTAGCTCTCATCGTTGGCGGCACAATGTGGGTACAGCAGAAGATGACCACTGCACCATCTGTCGATCCAAAGCAACAGTCCACAAATAGCATGATGCTGATGATGATGCCGCTTATGTTTGGCGTGCTTGTCTTAATGTTTCCCAGTGGGTTAGCTCTTTTTTGGGCAGCTTCCAATGTAATTGGTATTGTAACCCAATATTTCGTCACCGGTGGTTGGGGTTACCTTAGAGCTCCTTCGTCAACCCAACCAGCACCAGTGGGGGGAAGCAAGACAACAATGCGAAAACGGCCATAGGCGAGGCCAACACTAGAGCAGATTGTTAAAGGAAAAAACTAGAGTATGGAAGAACTGGAGATAACTGCCAAGACGGTGGAACAAGCGATAGAAGAGGCGGAGAGGCAGTTGGGGATAAGTCGGGACCAATTTGAGGTAGAGGTTGTTAGAGAAAGCAAGTCGGGAGTTTTGGGAGTGAGAGGCAAGGAGGCTGTAATTAGAGTAAACCCGTTAGCCCCGGCAGAAGAGGATGTGGTCAGGGTAGCTACGGAAGTTTTGGATACATTGCTTAGATTGATGGGGATAACGGCCAGAGTTGAAGTACTATCTGATGAGATACCTATAGCTTTGAATATTGAAGGCGACGATTTAGGTATCTTGATTGGTCGTCGAGGTCAAACATTAGCTTCCCTAGGACATATTGCTAAGCTTGTAGTGGCTGCAAGATTAAAAGCATGGCTGCCATTGAATGTTGATGTTGCTGGATATAAAAAACGCCGTCAGGACTCTTTGCAAAGGTTGGCATTGTATCTAGCAGAGCAAGTGAAATCAAGACATCGTGCTATGACTATGGAGCCAATGCCACCCGCTGAACGTCGTGTTATTCACCTGAGCTTGGCTGATCACCCTGATGTTGTTACTAATAGCATAGGCGAAGGCGAGAATAGAAAAGTAGTTATTTTACTCAAATCAGACTAATTCATGTTTCAGAAGGCACCTAGCAAGGTAGCATTTCCTCAGCTAGAAGAAGACATCCTGCGGTTCTGGAAAGAGCACGGGATTTTCGATAAGAGCGTCGAGATAAGACAAAAAGGGCCACATTATACTTTCTATGAAGGTCCACCCACAGCCAATGGCAGTCCTGGAGTTCATCATGTGCTGTCTCGATTATATAAGGACGTTATCTGTAGGTACAAAACGATGAGAGGTCATCATGTGCCACGGAAGGCAGGATGGGATACCCACGGGTTGCCTGTAGAATTGGAGGTGGAAAGCTCGCTTGCCTTCACCAATAAAGCCCAGATTGAGGAATATGGCATAGCTCGTTTCAATGAGCATTGTCGCCAAAGCGCCTTTAAATATATTAAGGAATGGGAAGCCATGACTGAACGCATTGGCTGCTGGTTAGATATGGAACATCCTTACATAACCTTGGACAATGGCTATATTGAATCGTGCTGGGGGATAGTAAAGAATTTGTGGGATAAAGGCATGATCTACCAGGGCTATAAAGTAACGCCACATTGCCCTAGATGTGGCACATCTCTTAGCTCACATGAGGTAGCTTTAGGCTACAAAGATGATACTGAGGATCCATCAGTTTACATAAAGTTTAAGGTGCCAGAAAAGGTGGTCAGTAGGTATCTAAGCAAATTCGGTGCGGACTGTAATTAGCCCACTTACCTCATTGCCTGGACAACCACGCCATGGACTTTGCCTGGTAATGCAGCTCTAGCAGTCGCTCCTGAGGCGGACTACGCGGTGGTGGAGGTAGATGATGAGTATCTCATTCTGGCTGATGCTTTGCTTGAGAAGGTAGGGTTGGATGAATACAAAGTAATAGGGGTAGTGAAGGGTGGCGACTTGGTAGGACTACACTATGAGCCCCTCTATCAGATTCCTATTGCTTATAGTAAAGGGGACAAGCTTGCTTATCGTATTATCGGGGGCGATTTTGTGTCTATGGAGGATGGAACAGGGATTGTGCACGTAGCCCCGGCTTATGGTGAGATAGATTTTGAAGTGGGCGAGAGGGAGGGTTTACCACTGGTTCATACGGTAGGCTTGGACGGATTCATGAAAACTGCTGTGCCTCATGGTCTTACCCCTAAAAAGAGGTCAGAAATTTTTGAAGGTGTTACCTCGGTTGTGGCGTTTGGACCACAGAAGCTAGATTTACCAGGCAGAGGTAAGTTTGTCAAGGATGCTGACCCTCTTATTCTGGATGACCTGAAGTCAAGGGGCCTACTGTTCCGCAGCGAAAAGATTCGTCATACCTATCCCTTCTGCTGGCGCTGTGAAGCACCGCTACTCTATTATGCCAAGCAGACCTGGTATATCAGGACGACCGCTATAAAAGACAGGCTTATTTATGGCAATGAGGAGATAAATTGGTATCCTGATTATATAAAGCATGGTCGTTTTGGCGATTGGCTGGAGAACAACGTTGATTGGGCCTTTTCTAGGGAGAGGTATT
>JAIWBQ010000158.1:0-3513 GCA_048633745.1 bacterium | reverse complement strand
AAAGTAGTTGCTGTAAAGCCGAGGCCAGAACTTGAGCCCTTCTTTAAGTTATCTTATGAGTGTCACGCCAAAGATATTGGATGCGACCCCGAGGGGATTCGAACCCCTGATCTCCACCGTGACAGGGTGGCATGTTAAAACCGCTACACCACGGGGCCACAAAGTGAGAACCTATTTATAAAGCATACAGAGGGAGTCTCACAATGTCAAATTTTACTTCACACCCAATACCTGGCGGGCGATTGTCCATTTTTGCATCTCTGAGGTTCCCTCATAAAGTTCAGTTATTCTCTGGTCACGGTAGTATCGCTCCACGGCAAAATCTCTAGTATAACCATAGCCACCAAAAATCTGAACAGCCTTATCACAAACCCTGTGAGATGCCTCAGCAGCGTAGAGCTTTGCCATAGCGGATTCCTTGAGCGGGGCATATCCTTGCTTGTCTGTTAGCCAGGCAACCTTGTAAAGCAGTAGTCGAGCAGTCTCGATATCTGTTGCCATATCAGCAATCATCCATTGGATTGCTTGCATGCGAGCGAGTTCTGTGCCAAATTGTTTCCTTTCTTTAGCATAAGCAACAGCAGCATCAAAAGCGGCTTGAGCTATGCCTACCGCCTGAGCAGCTATGCTAACGCGGCTGGCATCTATGCCCTCTAAAGCTATCCTAAATCCCTTGCCTTCTTCGCCTATCATATTGGCAGCAGGTATTTTACAATTGTCGAAAATCAATTCTGTCGCTGAGGCAGGGTGTAGTCCCATTTTTCTTTCTATCTTGCCTATGGAAAAGCCAGGAGCATCCTTGTCCACGACAAAGGCACTAATGCCTCGGTATCCTAACGATTTGTCCTTAGTAGCAAAAGTGGTAATAAAGTCAGCTTCAGCGCCGTTAGTTATGAAAAGCTTGTTACCATTGAGAACATAGTGCCCGCTTTCTTGGGCATATCTTGTTTCTAAAGCGGCAACATCACTGCCGGCCATCGCCTCGGTTAAGCCAAAGGCAACTGTTGCTCCGTTAATAACGCGGGGGATATAGTGATTTTTTTGTTGCTCATTGCCATGCATAGTGATCGGGTACATACCTAAGCCAAGGCTGACCAGATACGAGACACCGAGACCAGCGGAAGCACGAGAAATCTCCTCAATGGCTATGACGAAGCTTAGCTCATCTCCGCTTCCTCCATATTCTTCAGGGAATCCAATGCTATATAGTCCAGCATCAGCCATTTTCTTTATGGTTTCGTGGGGGAATTTTTCTGTCTCATCCCAACCAGCAGCATAGGGCTCGATTTCTTTGGTGCAAAAGTCGCGCACCATTGCTTGGACCATCTTTTGTTCTTCAGTTAATTCAAAATCCATTTTTTCTTCCCCCCTGGAAATTCATTGTTAAGACCTAATCAGCTTATTGTAGCCAGGAGTGCAGGGAAAGGGCAAGTAACTATCAGACAATGGTTATCTATCAACTCATGTGAAGGTCAGCGTCATTTATAGAAGGTTGTCGCGGACAAAGGCAATGGTGGGCCTGGTGCCATAACAGAATCTCAAACCGTTAAAGGCCTAGGGGGCACCAACTGCGCAGACAGCGCACATGAACCTTCCAGGGCTTCCTCCTTGATTGTGAGCTAACCCCATTTTGGGATTTTTGAGCTGGCGGGAGCTATGCTCAGCCTTGCCCTGGATCTGCTTGTATATCTCGTAGACCTCCCTGCATCCGCTTGCTCCGACGGGGTGCCCGAAGGATTTCAATCCCCCGCTTAGGTTGATCGGGATCTCTCCCTCCTGGGTCCATGCACCTGAATCTATATCCACCTTTGCCTGTCCCCTCTCGCAAATGCCCAGGGATTCTACAGCTATGAGTTCAGCTATTGAGAAACAATCATGGCACTCGGCTAGATCGACTTCCTTCCGAGGGTTCTTGATCCCCGCTTGCTCATACGCCTGCCTCCCAGCATGCTCTGTTTCATCCCACCAGGTGAAATCGTAGTCTGTCCTGACCCTGCCTGTTCCGGGACCCACCGAAACGCCTATTCCCTTGATTGTGATATAGTCATCCCTGAAGTTCCTGGCGTCCTCCGTTCTGCATAAAATCGCAGCAGACGCACCATCCGTCACCCCGCAACAATCATAAAGTCCTAAGGGCCAGGCGATTATAGGGGCATTCACCACCTGCTCCAAGGTCACCTCGCGTTGCAGGTGAGCTCTTGGGTTTCTGGCTCCGTTATGATGGCTTTTGACTGATATTTTCCCCAGCATCCTCTTTCCCTCATCGGGGCTTAAACCGTAGCGGGCGAAGTATCTGGTGGCCGAGAGTGCATACATTCCTGGAGGAGTAATGGTATTCCCTGACTCATAGACAGGGCTCCACTTTACAGCACGGTATTCGGGCCCAAGTCCGGCATAGCCCGTATCCTTTATCTTCTCAACACCGACCACTAAAACAAGGTCGTACACTTTGGCTGCTACACCGAAGGCGGCGTTTCTTATTGCTTCATAGCCTGTGGCGCAGGCATTCTCCACCCTTGTGACGGGTATATACTGAAGCCCTAGGGGGCCAGCGATAGTCCCGCCCGTTTTCCGGATCATACTCCCAACCCAGGCTGCCTGGATATCCTTGATATCCACTCCGGCATCAGCGAGTGCCTCGTCTGTGGCATCTATTACAAGGTCATCTATATCCTTATCCCAAAGCTCTCCAAACTGGCTGCAACCCATTCCAACTATGGCAACCTTATCCTTTATGCTTTCCATTATTCACCCTCCTTAACATCGAACTGGGCGGCATTTCCAGTAATAGTTATGGATACCCGATCCTTCATGCATCCTCCTGAAGGTCAGCTCAACAGGCATGCCGACCTTCACTTGCTGGGGGTCGCGGTCTGTCATCACGCTTGAGAACCTCCCACCACCTTCGAAGTCAACTATAGCCAAAACATTTGGCAGAACAGGAACCTTTGCCCGCTCATCCATGCTGAAGGAAAATAGCTCACCCTTCTTGTCCGAGAGCCTGATTTCTTCAAAATCCCCCCTCGCTTGGCAGTGAACGCATACATATTGCTTGGGGTACTGGATCGTCCCACAGCGCCGGCATTTCTGCCCCTTAAAGCGAAGAATCTGGTCGCTCTCCCTCCACAATACAGTTAAAGACGATGTATCAGGAGGGCGAAGGTCGAATTCCCACTCCATCATGTTGCGGAAGCGAAGATAGCTTCCGTAGCCGGGAAGCATCGTCTTCGATTCCAGATGATGCTTTATACCTCGCCTGTCCCTGATATTCTCTATCTCGTCGGTTACTTTCAGAATATAAGCATCACAGCCATCCCCATAGCTTGCAAAAAGGATCGTATCGCCAGCCCTGGCCTCCTCCAAAGCCGCTACAAGCATCATCGGAGCTAGAGCACATCCTGCGTTTCCAACAAGGGAGAACATAGGATCTTGAACCTGAGTCTTAGGGTCAAAGCCGAGTGCTCGGGCAGTCGCCAGATGGGTCCTTGGGTCGGGGCCATAAAAAACAGCCTT
>JAIWBQ010000157.1:0-2268 GCA_048633745.1 bacterium | reverse complement strand
CGGTCAAGGAAATAATTGAAGTAGGGAATAAACAAATCGGCATAACTCATGGCTCAGGCAGTCCTTGGGGAATAGAAGAGAGAGTAAGGAAAGTGTTTGAATCAAATCGGGTTGACATTATTGTCTACGGTCATTCTCACCGATCCCAAAACAAGGTTATCGACGGTATTCTTTTTTTCAACCCCGGCAAAGCAACAGACTCTTTCGGCATTCTCACGATCGACGGAGGGGCTAAAGGAGAAATAATCAATTCTCGATCATGATTATTCACCGTTTTATCACTATGGAGCCGTAGCCGACTACTTGTGAGAAATCGCCACTAGTGTCTCCGCTTGTGGCATATTTTAACAAACTTGCTTTTTTGGCTTTCATTTCTTTGGCTGCGACAATAGCTGAAGCAACCGGCCCATACCCGCACATTGTGCAATTAAGGTTTTCACAACGCTCGTATAGCTCTTCCTCATCAAGGGCAACTATGGCCTCAATTACAGAGCCATCCCTTTCCATAGCTACAGAGTAAGGCTCATAATGTGTGAAATCACTGCTGGCGATGATTATTAAGTTATCGCCTGCCTGAGAAATAGCTTTCCCCACCGCCCGAGCTGTTTCTATATCTTGAGCCAGCATACTTATGGGCACAATTTTTACCTTCTTATAGAGGTGTTGGAGCCACGGTAATTGTACTTCAATACTGTGCTCGTGTGTATGAGCAGTCTCATCTGCTTTGATTACCTCCCCCAAAAGCCTTTGGGCAAGCTCTTTGTTTACTTCCAGTTCGCCCAATGGCGTGTTCCAGCCAACTCCTGCCCATAGAGAAACAGGATACCCATAACCCGTGTGGTTAGGACCAAGTATAACTGCGGTGTCGAAGATTCCATCATCGGCAAGCTCTTTATAGGCATGGGCTGCTACTGGCCCCGAGTAATAATAACCAGCATGGGGGACCACGATAGCCGCAATCTCTCTTAGCCCTTTGCTATTTACTCGAGGTATAGCTCCAGGTCCAAGCTCATGTTTGTAGCACCATTCAATTTGTTCTTCTAATTCTTTGGCAGTACCGGCATAGAACATACCGGCAACAGCAGGTTTCCTTATCTGCATGAGATACCCCGGAAGGCAAGACTATACCTTAGGCTCTCTTTTTGTCCTTCTCCTGATTTTTTTCTTGACCTCATCAGTCTCCCCCTTGGTCTTTCCTTTAATTTCCTCTGCGCGCTTCTCTATCTCTAGCCTGGCTTGGTCACGGTACCAGCGGTGTATCTCGTCTAGAGCCGGGGGGAAGATACTGAATACCTCTATATCATTAGGAAATTGCACTGAGTGTCCCTCTCTAATGAATAAAAGCCCAGCCTCATTATCTTTAAGCGTCTCGCTTATCTTTGTAGCCATAAATTCATTTCTCCGTTTAGTCGCCTCAGCATAAAATTCAGTAACTTTATTTGCCACCTTATCGCTCATAAAACCAAGCAACAGGCATCTCTGCCAGTCCATCGCCTCTTCAAATAATTCCCTTTCTTCAACTACCTCTAATATAGCACCATTATCACACTGAGTTTTGGCAAGTTGATAACTACTTGGGTTCAGCCTTTCCATGGTTTTCATACCATCTTCACCAGATTGAAAAATTGATTCGTGGTAGATCCGATTTACCTGCCCTATCTTTGATGCCAAATTAGCCAGCTGTTCTGTTACCTGTTGCCAATAGCGGCTACGTTTTTCTTTATATTCATCAAGGGTTTCCTCGCCTGGATATATAAGGGGGACGAGGTAAAGCTTCTTTCCTTGTTTGAAGCGTTCAGCTTCAGGCCTCTCTATTCTGCCTAGTTGCTCCACCATGGCTGTTTATCTCCCAACAATAAGTGCTCCAGGACCTCAGTGTACCTTATATTGAAATGGGTTTGAGAAAAAAAGAGCAAAGCAAACTTGCTCTGGGTGCTACTCATCAGACTCTCCTTCTTTTCCCCAATTCTGCATCATCTTTTTGACTCGTTGGGCAAGGTCGGGATCCTCCTTGAGACGCTGGGTAAATACAGGGCAGCTCTGAAGAATCATCTCCTGACTCATAGAGGCCATACTTTCCATAACCTGGTCCAGTTCGTTTTTTGCCTGTTCAGGTAGGTTTGTTCCCTGCATCGCTGTCCTGAACTGTGCGACATCATCAATGCTAACCTGAACCGGAGTTATGCAGTTTTTGTACCACGGGCACTCCTTACATCTAATGAGCGCCGTGACCTCATCCAAAATATCGCCCATTTTTGATCCTCCTAG
>JAIWBQ010000156.1:0-3103 GCA_048633745.1 bacterium | reverse complement strand
ATGAAGAGATAACGGAGAAAATGGAAAGAGGCGAATGGCCTGTTAAACAACTGGAGGAAAGAAGGAAGGAGTTCCTGGGCGAAGAGGCGAGTAAACCGCCATCAACTGAGTGAGAGGTAACTTATGCCTATCTACGAGTTTATGTGCCAGAATTGCCACAGGAAAGCAAGCTTCTTCGTAAGGGATATCTCTGCCTCCTTCACTCCTGAATGCTCGTTTTGCGGCAGCACCAACTTATCTCGTGCTATTTCCAGCTTTGCTCATCATACATCATTGCAGACTGTGTGGGAGGAGAGTGGTGAGCCCACAATGCATCCCAGCGAGGACTATTACAAGGACCCTCGCAACATTGGTCGCTGGGTAGAGAAAAGGTTTCAACAAATGGGTGAAGAACTACCATCCCAAGTTAAAGAGCAGATACAAGCGGCAAGGGAAGGCGTAGTGCCTGAGCCGCTGAAGGATCTAGAGAGTGCCTCTCCAACCGCTGCGTATCATTGATGCTAATCTAAACCGCTCGAGCGAAGGCTTGAGGTTCCTTGAAGACATCGCTCGCTTCCTTCTCAACGATGCAACGCTGCGCCAGCAGTTAAGAGCTATACGCCATAGTTTAGCCGAAGACACTAAAGCGATACATACAAAACTCCTGTCTCAAAGAGACTCGGAACACGATGTTGGGCACCCGCACACTATCCCTCTCCCACCAATGGAGAGTAAAACGGATGTGGAATCAGCTTCGCCCCAGGATTTACCCGGTTTGGTTACAGCCAATGCTAAAAGGGTAGGGGAATCTCTACGTGTGATAGAGGAGCTGGCTAAATTGCCAGAGATGACCTCGATACTGGATTCAGCCAAATTTGAACTGGCGAGGTTTGTCCTTTACTCCTTAGAGCGGGAGTTAGCTTCCAAAGTATTGCGCCAGGACAAGGTAAAACGGCTAACCGGGCTTTATGTCATTCTGGATAGGCAAGCTTTGGCTGGCAGGAACGAACTGGATATCGCTGGCCAGATCATCCGGGGAGGTGCCAGGATAATCCAATTCCGTGATAAACAAGGCAGCAAAAGGGAGCTACTGCTCATAGCCCAAAGGCTTAAAGACCTCTGCAGTAAGTCAGGTGTTCTATTCATAATAAATGATTATCTTGACTTAGCTTTGGCCGTTGATGCCGATGGGCTTCACATTGGTCAAGGAGACCTGCCTTTGCCCCTTATCCGCAGGGAGTTACCCATAGATAGAATAGTTGGCTGTTCTGTCACCACATTGGCTCAGGCGGTACAAGCTCAAAATGATGGGATAGACTATATTTCTGTAGGTTCTATATTTCCCACAGCAACAAAAATGGATGCTACTGTGGTTGGATTGGATACGCTCAAGGAAGTCAAACAAGCAGTGTCCTCTCCCGTAGTGGCTATTGGTGGCATCAATGAAGATAACGTTGGTCAAGCAATAGCTGCCGGCGCCGATGCCATAGCTGTAATTAGCTCCGTCCTGGGTGAGGAAGATGTTAGGGAGGCTGTACAGCGGTTGCTATCAAAAATGGACCTGGCGAAGGAGAAATGTCAAAACGCTTAGTTGTCACCCTGAGCGCTAGCGAAGGGTCTTTAGATATCGTCCTGAGCAAGATTCTTCCCCTTCACTCCGTTCAGGGTCAGAATGACAGAAATGACAGGAAGCGGAGGGTTCAGGGCTTCGACTCACCCCTCAGAATGAGGGCAGGGTTACTAAACAAGTTGAGATGTCAAAGCCGATAGAAGATTTAGAACTGATTGCTGCGGAGGTTCGTCCTCGCCTCATGGCGGAGGATGAAGCGCGGGAAAAAGCCTTACGCAGTTGTCGCCAAATAATCCGTTACAGTGCTGACGCCATCCGTGCTGTGCATCTTCAAGAAAATGCCAAGGCTAGGCAACTTCTCGATTCAGCTTCTAAATTAATTCAAGATATAAACCAGGACCTTGGTGAACATGGCAGGTTACTTTACTCGGGTTTTGTCCACGATGCCCAGAAGGAGTTTGCTGAGGGATGTATCACCCTAGCTTTAATTACTGAAGAGGATTTGCCTAAACCCGAAACACTGGGCATAAGTAACACCGCCTACCTTAATGGATTGGGTGAATCGGTAGGCGAGCTAAGAAGATACATATTAGATAATCTAAGGAGGGGGGATTTTTCCCGGTGTGAGGAGCTACTAGCTATAATGGATGGCATCTACGGGATCTTGATGACCATGGATTTCCCGGAATTGGTCACTCATGGCTTAAGGAGAACTACAGATGCCATACGGGGCATTATAGAAAGAACTCGGGGAGATTTAACGACAGCCTTAAGGCAAAGAGCGCTGGAAACAAAACTAGATAACCTGAGGGGCTCAAACTCTCAAGGATGAAGCCCAGCTATATAGAGCGCACTAAGCAGTTGCGCATAAGCCTTCAGAGATTAAATCCTAAGCTCTAAATACTAAACAAATACTAAAAATCACTTTGGGTTTTGATATTGCTTAGATTTTATCACTCTTTGCTCTGTCATTTTTCTTTTTGCATTTTGATATTTGAACTTAGTTACAACCCCATCTCCTGAGCCACTATTTCTCGGTAGAAATTGGCATCACCAAATGTAAGCTCGCTAGCTTTAGCTCGCCTGGTATAGAAATGTAAATCGTGTTCCATGGTGACGCCAATAGCCCCATGAATCTGGTGCGCCGAAGTAATGACACGCTGGGAAGCTTCGCCTACCCATGCCTTGGCTATCGCTACTTCTTTGGTACAAGGAAGTCCTTCGCTTAACATCCAGGCTGCCTGGTAGGTACTGAACCTGGCACCATCGACATCAGTCGCCATATCAGCACAATAATGCTGTATGATTTGGAAGCTACCAATGGGACGGCCAAATTGCTTCCTCTCCTTAGCATAGTCGAGGGTCATCTCCAGCACTTGCTGGATGTTACCAATCATCTCACAGCATTTTGCCACTGCTGCTCGCTGTATTGTCTTTTGCACCTCGCGCCACCCCTGGTTCACTTGTCCCAAAATATTATCCCTGGGTACTCGCACCTGGTCAAAAACCACCTCACATAGCTTATCGCCAGCGATGGTCTTCAGAACGGTGTAG
>JAIWBQ010000155.1:0-11740 GCA_048633745.1 bacterium | reverse complement strand
TTTGACTTTGGGCTGGAGTACACTCAACCGGTAGCAGCTTTGGCAATCATTATCTCCCTCGTTGCCTTTATTGGGCTCAGGTCGATAGCCTATAGGGGTGAAAAGGCGTGATTAGTATAAAGAACCTGAAGGTTAATCTGGGTGAGTTTTTGCTTCAAAACATAAATCTGGATGTCAACTCAGGTGAATATTTCATCATCCTGGGACCCACAGGTGCAGGAAAAACCGTCCTTCTGGAGGCTATTGCAGGACTCTATCCAGTTCTTGAAGGGGAAATCTGGATTGATGGTAGGGAAATCTCCAGGTTAAATCCTGAGAAAAGGGGAATGGGGATTGTTTATCAAGACCAGGCTCTTTTTCCTCACCTTTCGGTGGAGGAGAACATTGCCTTTGGACTAAAGATGAGAAAGTGCTCTAAGGAGGAGAGGAAGGAAAAGATAGCTACTATGGCTGAGGCACTGGGAATTCCAGATCTGCTAAAGAGAAGCCCTGTTACCTTAAGTGGAGGGGAGAAGCAAAAGGTGGCTCTAGCCCGAGCACTGGTTACCGAGCCTAAGGTGCTTTTGCTTGACGAACCCTTAGGCGCTCTGGATCCTGAGACCAGGGAAAGGATGCAAAGAGAATTGAGAGAGGTGCACTGCCGGGTGAAGGTTACCACTATCCATGTGACGCATGATTTTGAAGAAGCAGTGGCGCTGGGGCATCGGGTTGCTGTGTTGAACGATGGCTCAATAGTCCAGGTGGGGACTCCGGAGGAGTTCCTGCGTCAGCCGGTCTCGGAATTCGTAGCTAGATTTGCTCTGTCACGAAATATCTTTGCCGGCAGGGCTGAGGATGGAGAAAATGGCCATGCCCTTATCGATATCGGCGGTGTGATGCTCGGAGCGGTGACAGAATCGAGGGGCGAAGTGCGTCTTTCCCTCCGCCCTGAGGATATTCTCATTTCCAAGGAGCCGCTTCAATCTACAGCGCGAAACTGCTTTCATGGCATGGTCAAAGATATAGCGGATAGAGGCTCAGTAGTTTATGTTACAGTGAGCCTACCGCAGGATTCTTACGCCGCAAAATCCATGATCTTGCGTGAGCCCCTTGATTTCATCTGCCTTATTACGCGCCAGGCATTTGATGAACTTAAGCTAAGCAAAGGAGTTAGAGTGTGGATTACATTTAAAGCTTCTGCAATTCACGTTTTCTAGAAAAGGAGGTTTCTGATGAAAGGTATATTGGCAAAGAAGGCTCTAATTGTTATGGCTTTGGTCTTAGTCGTAACGATTTTTGGCTGTGGTCCACAGGCGGAGACGCTAACAATTTCTCATGCGGGAAGCCTGAAGGTGCCGTTCGAGCAATTGAAAACCGAGTTTGAGAAATATCATCCCACCGTTGATATCGTGCTTGAATCGGGGGGAAGTGCTGAGATAATAAGCAGAGCAATAGCACAGGAGCAAGCTGGTGAGAGCCCACCAGATATAATCGCTTCCGCTGATTATGCTCTTATCCCTGAGAGGCTGTACGAGGATGGCTACGCTGATTGGTATATTGCTTTTGCCAGAAACAAAATGGTGCTTTGCTATCGTGATGATGCGCCTGGTTCTGTGGACATAATAAGTGGCAGACGTACGTGGTACGATGTTCTTAGAAATGATGCTGTCAGCTATGGGCACAGCGACCCTGATGCTGACCCTTGTGGCTATAGAACGCTCCTGGTCATCCAGTTGGCTCAGAAGTATTACCATGATGAAGCTGCTGACTTTGGTCTCACCTCTGACCCCAATGCTGATGGGCTTTATGACGTCCTCATTCCGGGAGCTGAGCATGAACGAGGCAGAACTGGCGGCATGAGTGAGGCTAGGCCTGGTGGCAGCGAAGAAATAGTGAGTAAAAAGTCAGTTGGCCTTATTGTCGCACTTCAGACGGGCGATCTGGATTATGCCTTTGAATACCGCTCTGTAGCTGTGCAACACAAATTGAATTTCATTGAGCTCGATGATCACATTAACCTCTCGAAAACGAATATGGAGCTGCCTGGTGTGGAGGACTTCTACAAGGAAGCATCTGTGGAGATTATGAAGATGCCCGGTCCTCCTCCCACCTATGCTGCTAAGCGTGGCAAGCCCATCGTATATGGCATCACCATACCTCTGCATGCCGAAAACAAAGACCTTGCTGTGGAGTTTATTAAGCTTCTTCTTTCTGAAACAGGGAGAAACATAGTAGAGGCAGAAAGTGGTCAGCCATTTATCGAGCCGATAATATGTGACCATCCTGAAAAGCTACCTGCGCTGTTGAAAGCGGCATTGTAAAAGGAGATTCAAAATGGAAATCATTGATGACTTAATCTCCAGCTTAAGCGAAGATAGTGTGGTGCATGAGATACATGCTTGCGTTTTCTGGACTGCAGTGGTGAGCAAGCACTGTGGGTTGGCTTCCACCTTCCATGAAGAGCATCCATATCATAGGGCAGTGAGGGATGTAGGAAGCTTAAGACAAAAGTCAGCGTTGGAGCTGGCACAATATGCTCAATCGGATAATATTTTGGAGGCATCTATAGGATTGGCAGCTATAAATTCGCTGATAGATGTTGATGAAGCCAAATGTACTGAGGAAAACGCCTTTGATATCTTGGCGCGGAAGGGGAAAGATAGGAATATCGCAGTTATAGGTCATTTTCCTTGGGTATCTAAACTTCGAGATGTAGCCAAGGAGCTCTGGGTTATAGAGCAAAGACCTCAAGAAGGGGCATTGCCAGCACAAACAGCAAAAGACTTGCTCCCCCAAGCTGATGTAGTGGGCATTACGGGAACCTCATTTATAAATCATACCGTAGAAAAATTACTGGACTTAGGTAAGAGTAGCTTTATCGTCCTGATAGGGCCTACCAGCCCTCTATCCCCAGTTTTGTTTGATTATGGTGTGGATGTCATTGCTGGGATAAAGGTAGCTGAACAAGAGAAGACAATTCACTCCATAAACGAGGGCGCTATTTTTAGCCAGGTGAAAGGGGTAAAACTTATAACTATGGCTAAAAGCAAAAAAAAGTGAGGCAAGGTTAATGATAGGTCTCTTTGATTCCTTCCAGCGTCGCATAAATTACCTCAGAATCTCAGTTACTGACCGCTGCAACTTGCGCTGCATCTATTGTATGCCATCTGAGGGCATCCCTCGGATACCACATGATGAGATTCTCTCCTATGAGGAGATTCGAGCTGTCGTCCAAGCAGCGGCAGAGTTGGGCATCAACAAGATAAGGCTTACCGGTGGCGAACCTTTGGTCAGGTCAGAATTGCCTAAACTTATTCGGATTCTCTCCCAGATAGAAGGAATTGATGATATTGCTTTGACTACAAATGGGACACTTCTCAGGAAATATGCCCCAGAACTTAAACAGGCAGGTTTAGTACGAGTCAACATAAGTTTGGACACACTTAAGGATGATAGGTTTAGGTACATAACCCGCTTGGGAGACTTGAAAGACACTCTTGAAGGTATCAAAGCGGCAAGGAATGTTGGACTTCAGCTAGTTAAAATAAACACGGTGGTTATGCGGGGCATAAACGATGACGAGGTTTTGGATTTTGCTAACATGACTTACAAAGAAGCATGGCATATCCGATTCATTGAGCTTATGCCTGTTGGCGATGTAGTGGAATTTGTGCCATCGAGCGAATTGCGACGGCGTATCAGCTCGCTTGGCGCACTTGAGCCTTGCTCACCCCTCACTGGCAGCGGACCAGCCAAGTATTACCGTTTGTCTGGAGCCAAGGGCACGGTAGGCTTCATCAGCCCCGTCACCGACCCTTCTTTTTGCTCTAGGTGTAGTCGCGTGCGCCTTAGCTCAGGTGGCAAGCTCTGCCCTTGCCTTCTGGCAGAGGATGAAATTGACTTAAAGGGGCCACTACGCAATAATGCCTCGATGCAGGAGCTAAAACGCCTGATTCTAAAGGCGGTTGCTTCCAAGCCAGAGCATCATCGTTTGGGAGCTAATGCTGCCCCTGTAAATCAAAAAATGTCTCAGATTGGAGGTTGAGAATGGAGTCAGGGCAAATTCGTATGATAGACGTGACTCAGAAACAAGAAACAGAACGCCAGGCAGTAGCAAAAGGCAAGGTGAAGATGAAGCCCTCCACTTTGGAGCTTATTCGTAAAAGTGAGATAGTAAAGGGAGACGTTTTAACTGTAGCACAAACAGCCGGAATCATGGCAGCCAAGGAAACTCCTCGTCTCATACCGCTGTGTCACCCAATACCAATCACTAATGTTGCGATCGAATTTTGTATTCCCCAAAATGGCGACTTCATTGAGATTATTGCCACTGTCAAAAGTGTTGGGAAAACGGGGGTCGAGATGGAGGCATTAGTTGCTGTGTCTGTAAGTGCCCTAACTGTTTATGATATGTGCAAAATAGTAGATAAAAGCATGACTATTGGAGAAATTTGTCTGATGAAGAAGAGTGGGGGTAAAAGCGGGCTTTACGTTGCTAGTGAGCAGAATTACTAAACAACCCCAGCTATTCTGAGCAGTCTTTGAGTATCCTCATGTAGCTCCTGCCATATCTTGGGGATGTCTCTTTTCTTCACCCATAGAGCTTCGCCAACGTCGCTAGCTACCTTAAGCTCACCACCTACCAGTTTAGCTATGTAATCAATATAGATAACGTGTAGGCTAGTTTGCGGCTTTGCCGCAAATGTTGATGAAACTATCGATTTATTCCTATTTTTGAGCCCTTTGGGCTCATTTGTTGTGACAATCCTATCAAACGGGACTAAAGGCTTCACTAATTCTATCTCTAGATTTGTCTCCTCCTTAACCTCTCTCTTAATGCCATCTTCAATTTGCTCACCCAGCTCAAGCTCTCCTCCGGGACAAATCCACTTTCCCTGCCAATAGCCACCTCTCTCCCTCTTATGCTTTACCAAAAGGATTTTGCCCTTATCATTCTGAATAACCGCTCCTACAGCTACTAGTATATGAGACAAGTACCTCTAACCTCCTAAATTGATCTGCGGTTATCATTGGATAGGATGGTCGCCACTTTGCATCCTTCAACCAAGTTTTTTGATTTGTTTTGTGCCATATTCAGTTGCTATTGACCCTAACACTCCGTTAATTAATCGAGGTGAAGAGTCACTACCAAAACTCTTAGCTAACTCCACAGCCTCATTTATAACTACCTTAATTGGGGTGTTATTATCAAATAAGATTTCAAAGATGGCAAGGCGCAGGATATTTCTGTCGATGATGGACATTTGTTCTGTAGGAAAGGCTGGTGCAAAATGATTGATGTGGCCGTCAAGTTCGGATTTGGTTCGGAGTACTCCTTGCATAAGCTCTTCACTGAAGCTAATCGCTTCCAGGGGCAATGTTTTAGCAACTGTTAAATGAGCTAAAGCTTCCTTCGCTTCGTGGTTGGTACAATCAAGCTCATAGAGCGCCTGAAGAGCCATGACCCTTGCCTTTCGTCTGATACCAGCCATAGTTAGTTAGATATCTGTCGATTTATTAGCTGAGTGATATTCTCGGCTTCTGATATGTTGAAGGTTCGTAGGTCTGAATTGATTCGGTTAATCAAACCGCTAAGCACTCTGCCGGGCCCAATCTCATAATAAGTAGTAACCCCATTATGCATCAGGTATTCAACGGAGCTCTGCCATTGAATGCAGCTACGAAGCTGTTCTAGAAGCTCTTCCTTTATCGAATCTACATCGGTCAAGGGTTGAGCAGTCACATTGGCTATTATGGGAGTTGTTGGTGGGTGGAATACGGTTCCTGAGATGACTTCACCAAATTCAGCTATAATTGGTTCCATCAAGGTGGAGTGAAAAGCTCCGCTAACCTTTAAGGGGATGAGGCGAACGCCTTTCATTCTAGCTAGGTTGTTGGCTTCAGCTAAAGACTCGATAGCGCCACTGATTACAATCTGGCCGGGGCAATTTATATTGGAGATTTCAGTTTTACTATGAAAGCATACATCCTTAACGGCTTCTTCATCAAGCCCTATTATGGCTAGCATGCCTCCGGGATTTTTCAGCCCAGCTTCATACATTAATCTACCTCTTTCCCGAACTAGACTCACAGCGTCAGATATGCTGAGCACATTAGCGGCCACAAGAGCGGTGTATTCACCCAGGCTATGTCCAGCAACAAATGTGGGGAGGGGCAAATCATTGTAGCCAGCCTCTCTGGTTGCTTTGAGGCAAGCGATGCTAACAACTAGTATCGCTGGTTGGACGTTATTCGTCTTTGTCAGTTCTTCCTCTGTCCCTTCAAAGCATAGGAGGGAGAGGGGAAAACCTAAAGTAGCATCAGCCTCATCAAAGACTTCCTTGGCTGAGGAATAGCTGTTATACAGGTCTAATCCCATGCCTATATTCTGAGCACCTTGCCCAGGAAAAACATAAGCCACTTTGGATGATTCAGCCATACTAGCTAGCTTTATTTCTTGGGAGACTTAATCTCGATTACCTGCCTGTCATTGTACCAACCACAGGTAGGGCAGACGTGGTGAGCTAGCTTGGGGCTGTGGCACTGGGGACATGCATTCAAGGCAGGTAAGGTTAGTTTAAGGTGGCTGCGTCTTTTTCCCTGGCGTGCTTTAGCATACTTTTTCTTTGGCAGAGCCATATGAACCCTTTCCCTCCTAGCAAATTAACATAAGCACCAAGTATAATAAGGTTGCTTAGCAAGCTTAACTATCATTCGGAGCAGGGTAAAAATTTAGAGATCCCGCGCTCCCGTTTGGGATGATAATTAAACAGCTTTGAGTATACTGATTATTTATTAAAGTTTCAAGTGTCGCAGGTAGAAGTGTTAAAGGCGAAGGTCAAAGATATAGTGGAGTCGCAGAGGCGGCAGCTTATTCAGTTGAGCCTGAATATCCACGATAACCCCGAGTTAGGTTTCCAGGAGGAAAAGGCTTCAACCTGGCTCACCAATTATCTTGAGGATAACGGATTTCATATAGAGAAGGGCATTGCTGGCTTACCTACCGCCTTTCGGGCGACGTATGGCCAAGGGAATCCAAGAATTGCTTTGCTTGCTGAGTATGATGCCTTGCCCAAAGTTGGACATGCCTGTGGGCATAACATAATAGCTGCTTCAGCGGTTGGCGCAGGTATAGCCAGTAAGCTTGCTATTGACAACTTTGGGGGTAGCGTGGTGGTTCTAGGCACTCCCGGGGAAGAAGTTTTTGGCGGCAAGGTAGATATCGTGAGAGCGGATATATTTCAGGGGACAGACGTAGCCATGATGGTGCATCCCAATACACGGGACATGGTCACCACACGAGCGCTTGCCTGCATCTCCTTGGATGTAGAATTCTTCGGTAAGCCAGCTCATGCTGCTGCCCAACCATACAAAGGTGTGAACGCTCTTGAAGCTCTGATTTTAGCTTTTAATTCTATAAATTCCCTGCGCCAGCATATGAAGGGAGAAGCACGTATTCATGGCATAATTACCGATGGTGGGGAAGCTCCTAACATAGTGCCTGCACATAGTGCCGCTAAGTTCTTGATACGTGCCCAGGATAATGATTATCTTGCAGAGCTGAAGGATAAGGTTCTAAACTGTTTTATAGGAGCATCTCTAGCTAGTGGAGCTATGCTAAAGTATGATTGGGGAGATAGAACTTATGCTCCTATGAAAAGCAATTTAACTCTGGCTCAGGTATTCAGAGAGAATTTCGAATTGCTAGGACGCCAGGTGCAAGCTTTTGACACTGATCTTGGCTTTGGCAGCACGGACATGGGAAATGTGAGCCAAGTAGTGCCAAGTATACATCCTACAATAGCTATCGCTTCCCCTGAGGTACTGATACATACGCCGGAGTTTGCATCTGCAGCCGCCTCTGATACGGGGCACCAGGGCTTGCTGGATGCAGCTAAGGCGATGGCAATGACTGTGGTTGATATATTTAGCCAGCCAGAAATGCTTGGTAAGATTAAGCAGGAGTTCTACAATGATTAAAGTAGGCATCCCACGAGCTTTGCTCTACTATCAATATTACCCTATGTGGAAAACCTTTTTTGAAAAACTAGGCGCAGAGATAGTTGTGTCGCCACTAACTAATAAGGCCATATTAAATTTTGGTGTTTCACGGGCAGTTGCTGATACCTGCTTACCAGTAAAGATCCTATTGGGTCATGTTATTTCCTTGGTGGGGAAGTGTGATTGCCTGTTTATCCCGACTGTTACTACTTTGGGTAGGAAAACTTATAATTGCTCTAAAATTATTGGTTTACCTAATATGACTAGAGCTTTAATTCCAGAATGCCCTCTCATTCTTGATCCAGAGATAGATGTCGAAAAGGGGCGCTATAACGTATACCAAAATATTTATAAATTGGGACGTTATTTTACCTCCAATCCATTTAAACTCAAAAAAGCAGTTGAAGAGGCTTGGAAAAGCAATTTAGCTTACCGAAGCGAAATGTCAGGCGAAGGAATTACGCCTATCCAGGCTATCAACAGGATATGCCAGGAAAATTGTGAACCAGATACTGATTTGAATTCATCCCCGCTCTTGAGAATCGCCGTTACTGGGCATCCTTATGTTCTCTATGATGACTATATTAGCCACCGGCTCATTTCATGGTTGCAAAGGATGGGAGCTAGAGTTTTCACTCCAGAAATGGTAGCGCAAGAGGCACTTTATGCTGCTGCCGAAAGGCTGGTGGGTGTCCCCCATTGGGCATTTGAAGCTGATATAACTGGCGCTGGAGGATATTATTTGGAAGAGGCAAAAGTTGATGGTGTAATTAACGTGTCTGTTTTTGCTTGTGGCCCTGATTCTATGATGGTGAGGTTCGTGCAGCATCGGGCAAGAGAACTTGAAATTCCTTTTTTGCCGCTCAGTTTAGATGAGCATAGTACTGAAGGAGCTTTAGTTACTCGTCTAGAGGCTTTTCTTGATATGGTTAAGAGAAGGGAAAAGATATGCGTATAAGTATACCCCATTTCGGCAATGTCTATGTCGCAGTGAACGCTGTGGCTTGTAGGTTGGGTGCTGGTAGTAACGAGCTAATCATCCCACCACCAATGACCCAAAGAACGCTAGACTTCGGAGTTAGATATTCACCTCAAGAAGCATGCTTGCCTTACAAGCTTACCTTAGGCAGCTTAGTTGAAGCTTGCGAATTGGGGGCCGATACTTTAATCCATGGAAGGGGCGCTGGTATTTGCCGATTAGGCTACTATGCCAGGGCTCAGGAACAAATGATTCGCGATCTAGGTTATGACGCTCACTTTTTCACCGTTGATGTATCTCACCACAAAGTTAGAAGCATCATGTGTCTTCTAAAGGATCTGACTAATAATGCTCCTTGGCATGAAATTATTTCAGCATTTTTCTTTGGCATGAGTAAATTATTTGCCTTAGATAAGATAGAAAAAGTAGTCCAGAAGACGCGAGCGGTAGAAATGGAGAAGGGAATGGCTAATCTAATTTACCGTGAAGCTATTGGAGCTATTGATGAAGCAATGGGACGCAAGGAGGTTAAAAAAGTAAGCAAAGAATATATTGACAAGCTAAACCAAGTACCTAGAGATCCCAAGGCTGATCCACTCAAGGTAGGTATGGTCGGCGAGATTTATGTTGTTATAGAGCCTTTTGCTAATATGGATATAGAGTTGGAATTAGGCAAATTAGGGGTGGAGGTACATCGGACTATGACTCTTTCTCGCTGGGTCAAATATAACCTCTTTCTTAGCTACTTAGGCATAGCTGAATGGAGAAAGGTTCGTAAAGCAGCTAAGCCTTACCTTGACCATAATGTTGGTGGTGAGGGTTGGGAATCAGTGGGTGAGAAAGTCCTTTGTGCCCGGGACGGATATGATGGTATAATTCACCTGGCACCCTTCACCTGCATGCCGGAGATAGTAGCTCAGAATATTATGCAATCGACCAGGGAATATATACCTGTGCTAGCTGTCATTTGCGACGAACAGCAAGGTAAGCAAGGGATGTTGACCAGGCTTGAGGCTTTCGTGGACTTATTAAGCTTCAGAAGAAAAAAGGGGATGGGATATGGGAAAAGAATCTGAAGCACTCGACAAGTTTATCAGGAGTAAACAAATGATAGTTTTTTTTATTCTTATGGCTATAATTTCAGTCCTATTTTACCCCATCTTAAGTCTAAGGCAAAAAAGAGCCCTGGAGCTACAGGAGAGTATAAAAGCCTCCAATCGGAGCAGGCTCAGAAGCTTTGGCGGGACATCACTTGAGAGGGTAGACTAGGATATGAAAGCCTATCTTGGCGTTGACGTCGGTTCAGTTAGTACTAAGTTTGCTTTGCTTGATGATCAAGGCCAGCTTGTGGCGTCTATTTATTTGCGAACCCGAGGTAATCCAGTTGATATGATAAAACAAGGACTGGAAGAGGTAAGGGAACGAATGCCCTCTGACGTTGAAATTTGTGGCGTATCCACTACTGGAAGTGGTCGTTACTTGGCAGGTGTTATCCTTGGTGCTGACTTGGTAAAGAATGAAATTACTACCCAGGCTATTGCTGCTATGCAATACGTGTCTGATGTGCAAACTATTTTTGAAATTGGAGGGCAGGACAGCAAGATAATCATAATTCGCGATGGTGTAGTTATCGATTTTGGCATGAACTCAGTATGTGCTGCTGGCACTGGTAGCTTTCTTGAACACCAATCCGAAAGGTTGAATATAAAAATTGAGGATTTTGGTGATCATGCTTTGAGAAGTGAAACACCGGCACGCATTGCTGGGAGATGTACTGTGTTTGCTGAATCAGACATGATTCATAAGCAGCAGACTGGCCATCCAATTGATGATATTATTTATGGTTTATGTCAATCCTTGGTGCGCAATTATATGAACAATGTTGCTTTAGGCAAGGAAATCCGGCCTAAGTTAGTATTTCAGGGTGGAGTTGCTTTCAATAAAGGGATAATCAAGGCGTTTAATGAGACTTTTGATTCAAATGTTTATGTCCCTCCACATAACGAACTCATGGGGGCTATCGGGGCTGCTATTTTAGTGCGCGAAGAGATGGCAGCCAAAGAAAATCACCACAAGACTGAATTTAAAGGGTTTGGTGTTAGCAAAACAGAATTTAAGATCGCCTCTTTTATATGCAAAGCTTGCCCTAACCTATGCGAAATCTCTCAAATTTCTGCCGATGACAAGGTTTTGGCTAGGTGGGGAGGACGTTGTGACATATGGGAGAGAACAGACAACCAGTGAATAGGCATTATCAAATAATCAACCTGCTGGGCTATATTGTGTGCCCTGAACGCAAGCGAAGGATTTCTAGGTTCTTCGTCTGTAACTCGGAATGACAAGGGGGAAAATATGAAAGTTATCTTCTTAAAGGATGTTTCTGGGAAAGGCAAGATTGGGGAGGTAAAGGAGGTGAGTAAAGGTTATGCCAGGAATTTTCTGTTACCCCAGGGTCTGGCTTTGGCGGCTACGCCGACTGTTATAAAGCAAGTGGAGTCAAGGCTTCAGAGGGAGAGAAGTGGAGAAATTGGTGATCAAGCTAAACTAGCTGAACTAGCTCAGCAAATTGAAGGAAGCGAAATTCATCTCCAGACTCGTATAGGTACTGGAGATCGCTTGTTTGGTTCTATTACTGCCGCCGACATAGCTGAGGAGTTAAACCGAGTTATATGTTCTGCTGAGCCAGAGGCGAAGAATCTCATTGATAAAAGAATCATAGATATAGATAAGCCTTTACGCCAAGCAGGTAGCTACGAAGTAGTCGTTAAGTTAGCTAAAGAC
>JAIWBQ010000154.1:0-3669 GCA_048633745.1 bacterium | reverse complement strand
GTTTTTCTTGTCGTTTTATGGCTATCCATCACCACTAGACGGCAAGCACTTCCTTGACTTCAGGTACTTGTTCCTTAATCGTCCGCTCAATTCCAAGCTGTAATGTCATTGTCGCCATTGGACAGCCAGAGCAGGCACCCCTGAGTCTCAACTTGACCACACCGTCATTCACATCCACCAGCTCGACATCCCCTCCGTCCGCTAGCAGGGCAGGCCTTATTTGTTCCAGAGCTGCTTCTACCTTTTCGCGCATGTTCTACCTCCTATCCATTTATTGGCTGAGCATTCAATTGCTTCGAGTTCCACTTTTGTCTTTGACGTTCAAGCAAGTCCTGTAGAGTTGTAGAGTCTAATATGCTGTCTATAGCTGTTTTTACCTCCAACCACACATCATAAATTGCACAAAGGGCTATTTGAGGATAAGCCTCAGGGTTATCGACACATTCTGTCGGAGCCATAGACCCTTCCGTAGCTTGGATAATTTCGCTGAACCTTATCTGGGTAGGTGGCTTAGCCAAGGTAAACCCACCACCTGTTCCACGAGTGCTTCTTACCATTCCTGCCACTTTCAGTAAAATAAGCAGCTGCTCTAAATATCGCTCAGAAATCTGTTGTCTTCTGGCAATGTCCTTTACTAAGATAGGCCCCTCCCTGTAGTGAAGGGCCAAATCAAGCATTGCCATTGTTCCGTAGCGCCCTCTGGTAGAGAATCTCATAGTGGATAGTTCTTTATCACCAAGTTTATCATAGTGGACATATTAGGCCTGTGGTTGGAAATTGTCAAATTGGCTCTGAGCTCAATGTCTTGATTTGCTTCCTAGCAGCGCTGTTAGCGGGGTAGTGGAAGGGAAAGCGTCTCTTTAAACCGCGCTGTCAGAATAGCATAGACGATAGCAACAACACTCGGGATGATACTAACGGTATTGGCTGAATTACTAAGCGGGCACGCTTATTGTCTCTGCTTCCTTAGCAGCAGCGGGTTTAGTGTAGTACTTATCTTGGCTTATCGCCTGTGGGAGGCAGGTTTCCACGCAGTTACCACAGTAAATGCATTTAAAGAGGTCATACGTTATCTGCCTATTTTCCAGACTGACTTCTATAGCATCAGCCGGACACACTCTGGCACAATCACCGCATAAATCACACTTATTACTATCAAAATGAATGCTGCCTCTGTATCCGGGGAAAGGCTCCCTGATATCCTTAAAAGGATAACGCCTGGTGGCAGGTCGGGAGAAGAGGTTTTTCACAATCGTCGGAAACATCCGCATTTATATCACCTCTCAGTGCAAGCAATGCAAGGGTCTATGGACAAAGTAATTATCGGCACATCAGCCATCTCACAGCCGGGCAACATAACTAAATAAGTGGGTATGTTGGCAAAGGTTGGCGTCCTGATCCTCAACCGCTCCAGATGATTTGTTCCATTGCCCTTTAAGTAGTAGAAAACTTCTCCTCTTGGCTGCTCACATCTGGAAACTGTTTCGCCTTCGGGATAGCCATCAACCCTGACCAATATCTCGCCCTCTGGCATCATTGCCAGAGCTTTACGCATAAGCTCTACACATTGATAAACCTCTCTAGCCCTAACTACAGTCCTAGCGTAGCTATCTCCGGCGGTTTCCACCACCGGCTCAAAACCCACTTCCTTAAAAGCGGCATAACCCGTTTGCCTAACATCTATAGCGACACCGCTTCCCCGGGCAGTAGGACCAACTGCTCCCAGGAGCTCAGCCTGTTCCTTAGACAGCATCCCTTTACCTACAGCACGACGCTTGATGGTAGCGTCATGGAGCAGGGTAGGAGCAATACTGCTGTCCAGCATCCCCTTGAGGGCAAGGAGTCTTTTATCTACCTCCTTGGCCATATCTTTATCAATATCTCTTCTCACTCCACCAACGACAGTGCTGGCTTGAATTATTCTATGCCCAGTAGTCATTTCGGAAAGATCCAGAACTATCTCCCTGGCTCGCCATATCTGCATAAATAGACTTTCAAAGCCTAGGGCATCAGCCAGAAGTCCCAGCCACAGGAGGTGGCTATGTGTCCTGGAGAGTTCGCTCCAAAAAACACGGAGGAAGTTGGCTCTCGGAGGCACTTCGACGTTCATCAGTGCTTCAACACCCTGGCAGTAAGTCTGGCTGTGGATGAAGCTACAGATGCCACATATTCTATCGGTAAGGTTGACATTCTGGCGGAAGGTATTAATTTCGCCAGCCTTTTCAATTCCGCGATGAATATAGCCTATTATAGGTGTTACACCAACTACCGTTTCATCCTCTAACTCCAGTTTTAGATGGATGGGCTCGGGAAGCACCGGATGTTGGGGACCAAAGGGAATTACTGTTCTTACTGCCATTTTTATTCCTCCAAGTCGCAGCGCCAGCATCGCTGGCCTTCGCCTATGGCCATCTCCTTGGTTAGTCCCAGCTCCACTTCATCAAATCCTCGCAGTCTATCCTTGACGGAGAGGCAAGGCATCTCGGGGCGTTTTTGCTCTATAGTGACTGTCACACCTCCATCTACTATTGAAACTTCTACCTCTCTTTTTGCTTGCCATCTTTCCAAGAAAGTGCGGCGCGAAGTGAGATCCTTTACCTTTATCTCCTCCACGGGCAAAACACCCTTGCCACCAAGATGTTTATCTATGGATATGGACGCCATCTTTCCGGTTCTAACTGCCTCCACCACGGATGCTGGTCCAGAGACTGCATCCCCAGCGGAGAAGACATGCTCTTTTGCGGTAGCCATGGTGTCGGGATCCGCCACTATGATATTTCCCCTCCCAGTTTCAAGCTCAAACTGCTTTGGAACCTCAGGGCGCTGTCCAATGGCAGCAATGACTGAATCAACACCCATGTTGAATTCACTGCCCTCTATCGGCTCAGGCCTAGGTCTGCCGCTTGCGTCTGGTTCACCGAGCTTCATACGAATGTTTTCCAGTGAAACGGCAGCATCTTTACTGATTACCTTCTTGGGCGCCGCCAGGAATTCTATCTTCACCCCTTCATTGAGTGCCTCCTCCACTTCCTCGGGGTTGGCAGGCATCTCAGCCCTGGTGCGGCGATATAATATGGTAACATCCTTAACCCCTAAACGAAGAGCAGTGCGAGCGGAATCGATGGCAGCATTACCACCACCGACCACCACCACGCGGTCACCCAATTCAACCTTCTTGCCAAAACTCACATCTCTCAGGAAATCAATGCATTCCACTACTTTGGGATTATCGTCTCCTTCAACTCCCAGTTTCATCCCTTGGTGAGCACCTGTGGCAACAAGAATTGCCTGATACCCATCGTTGAATAGGCGGTCTATGGACTCAACTTTCGTGTTGGTCTTTAGCTCCACGCCCAAATTCTTAATCATCTTGATTTCGTCGTCCAGAATCTTTCTGGGGAGCCGATGTGATGGGATTCCCACCCGCATCATTCCTCCAGCTTGAGGCAAGGCCTCAAATATAGTGATTCCGTGCCCCATCTTAGCCAGGTAGTAAGCTGCAGTAAGCCCTGCCGGCCCTGAACCAATAATGGCTACGCGCTTGCCTGTTTCTTTGGCAACCTTCTTTTCTTTAGAAGTTGCATGGTCATAGGCGAATCTCTTCAACATTCTGACGGCAATAGGCTCCTCCTGCTTGGCTTGACGGCAGTTATCTTCGCAAGGAGCAAA
>JAIWBQ010000153.1:0-2630 GCA_048633745.1 bacterium | reverse complement strand
ATCCTGACATCTGGGCAGCTAAGTATGGACGCCGCCCGGGTGAGAAAGAACAATATGCTGGGGTGCCTTTCCCCAAGGAGGCAGCAGAAAGTTCAGGAGCATCTTTCAACCTGACTAGGGAACCGGTATGGATTAGCGAAAATATTGTCACTAGCGGTGAGATACCTATGCCTACAGAATATGAAGAGATCGACCCTATTCTTTACGTTAAGGAGAAAGGTGAACTTAAGCCTGACCCATTATGGGATGACCAGGCACTTTTCATCAAATGTGAAAAGGGGTTAATAATCATCCTGGGCTGTGCCCATCGAGGGGTAATCAATACCATAAGACATGCCCAAAAATTAACCGGGATGGAGTCTATTTATGCAGTTATCGGTGGCACCCACCTTGTAAGGGCCTCACAACAACGGATGGACTTAACTATTGCCGAACTACTGAGTTTTGGCATCCAGAGGCTGGGAGCCTGCCACTGCACTGGCCTAGCAGCATCCGCCATTCTAGCTCAGACATTCGGCGAGGCTTTCTTTTTCAATAACGCCGGCACACGCGTCACTCTTTAGAGGCTGATCAAGACCCCCTACTAAGGTCAGCGTGACAAAAGCGTTCCAAATAACAGCTCAATGTACCAACCATCCTTGGTCCTATATAGCCCATGATGACGATGCAGACATACCTCAGTGGTTTAGCTGGCAATATAGAGATTTAGGTTGCTGTTAGTCTTCCTGCGACTCTAGTTTATTTTCAAGCCGAGCAAATTCAATAGCTAACTTTTTCATCTATTGAGGAAAAGTATGGCTTGATATCTAAAAGGGGAGTTCCATTTATAGCGTCCAGCCCCTTCACCTTGAGGATGTTCCCCTCCCTGGCTAACAATTCCACTACAGATAGACCCAAAGGACAGGGCCTGTCTGGAGCTCTCGTAGTAAATAGCCCATGTGGTTTTACATCCCAGGACGGTGTGACCGTGAGTGAATATCCTCTGGATTCGTGAAACCAATAGACCAAAATAATATGAGTAAATCTCTCTATGTCTTTTAAGCCTTCCTCAAACTCTTTAAATACCTCTACCTGACAGATCTCCTCCCTTCCACAACCTTGACGTGGTGCCTCTCCCCTACTATGGTAAGGTGAAAGAATGATTCCTATAGGCTTTAGGTTCAGACTACGCCGTTCTCCCATAATTGCCTGTCAGTGTTTCAAATTATATCATCTTCCCAATCAAAGTTTTGTCCTTCTCTTACTCAGACCAGGCCTTACACCCTTCAGTGGTGCTAGTGTGAGATTGTATGTGCCTTCAAGGAAATGAAGGTTGTAATTAATTTCTGATTGTTGCCTTGACAAAGTGAAAAGGAGTTGTCATACTACTGGATGAGAATGCAAATCAATCGCAATCACGGGCAAATAAAAGCCAAGCCAGTTACAGCACAGCGAAGGCTTCTCCTGGGGGTTATGCAAGAGGCTGGAACGCATCTAGACGCTAAGGATCTGTATCGTCGAGCCAGCGAGAAGGATGCCAGCATCAGCCTTGCTACAGTTTATCGTAATCTGCGCTTTTTTAAGGAGCAAGGCTTAATAGATGAAAGGCATTTGGCTGACATGCGCTGTTCTTGCTATGAAATGAAGCGTTCGGGAGAACATCACCATCTGGTATGCCAGGGCTGTGGGCATGTTATTGAATTTGAGAGCCCCTTGACTCGCAAGTTGCTGGCAGAGGTACAACGCAAAAGTGAGTTTTATGTCACTAGGATTGAGTTATGTTTGGAGGGCTATTGCCGCGAATGTGAGGAGAAGAGAAGGTAGCTTCTTGCGAATGTGACTATGCCCAAGGTGGCTACATTAGTTTGGATACTAGGTAGAGGAAATGGTATGACGGCGGATCAGATTGACAAACTTTGCGTAGATGGGCTGCAGGAAAATTATGGAGAGGAGTTTGCTACACAATACGGACCTTACTCTCTGCTAATTCCCATGTGGAATACCCTTGAGTTCAACGAAGCTTTGGGCACTTTGATACAAGTGTTGCGTATAGCCTTTGGTCAAGATGAGTCATTTGGAACCACAGACTACTATGAGGCCAGAAGAAAGCTTAAGTTGTCGGATGGCAGGACTCCAATTCCAGAGGTTTTTCTAAAGGCTTTGGTAGAATCTTGTGAGCGAGGTTGAAATACACGTGCCTGTGGCTGACACTAGAGATCACAGATCAGAATCTTGAGGATGCCGTCATAAAATCTGACCTACCTGTAGCGCTAGATTTCTGGGCCCCGTGGTGCGGACCATGCAATATGATTGCACCGATAACTGAGAAGCTGTCCAAGGAATACAATGGAAAATTCAAGTTCTGCAAGCTTAACGTGGATGAGAACCCTCGGACAGCCGTAAAATATCAGGTTATGAGCATTCCTTTGCCGCTGTTTTTCAGATACGGTCAGCTTATCGATTCCAGCCTTGGTGCCGTTCCCGAAAGTGCAATTCGGCCTAAGGTAGAGGCATTGCTCTAGCCAGAGAAGGAAAGATGTTAGAGCTAAAACTGAAGGTTGCGGTGAACTATGAGAAGTGCCATCCAGAGAGATGCGACAAATGAGTTTGCGCTGCCGTTCTTGAATGTCCCACTAGACTTTGGAAGCAAG
>JAIWBQ010000152.1:0-4142 GCA_048633745.1 bacterium | reverse complement strand
GCTTTATGCTGAAGGTGCTGTGTATGTTGAAGTGGCGTCTGCCGAGAAGCCAGTCCCGTGGCAAGGGACTCTGCGGAGCCTCCTTCGTGGACTCTTCTCGGGATGATATGAATCACTCCACAGAAATGCCGAGCTTGCCCTGGTAATGGTAGATATACTAAAGTTCGAAAACGTGTGCATAAGCTACTGGAGGTTGGCTCTGTGGGTCATTGTAAGGCGAGTCGTATTTTCTGTTATTATGATAAGGCTTCTGGGTTGCTGCTCGTTTTAAGTATGTATCTGTGTCAACTACAATACAATCACCCTAGTGGGAATACTCTAAACTGGGATGGGGTTACCTCGTGGTGCAGGGCCGCCGCCAAATACTCGGCATGTTCCCTCATCGTGGATTATCAGCGACCCATTTCTGAGTGTTGTTGAAGTCCAAGCTGGACAGTGGTAATATGATAACTTTGATAAGGAATAAGTTTGGATAATGATGGTAAATTGGCAGGTAACTGAAGTTACCATTTATTGTGATGCCGTGGATGATGAAGTAACCATACAGGTGTACAAAGATGGGTCGGTGAAATGTACCGGCTATGGGAACTACGGTGAGCCCAGTAGGGATGCCATTAATCTACTGAAGAAAAAAGGCAAGCAGTTAAAAAGGCAACTGAAGTGTGAGGGGCTGGAATGCAACCGAGTGCTTCAGTATAAGAACAATCTGCTTTCTCAGGAAGCCGGGAAAGGGTGCTCGGAGTAGACTGGTAGATAAAGGCACCCTCTCAAGGAAACAGAGGCTACGAAGATGGAAAGTAAAGACCATGTGAAGATACAAATCGAGAACCTCTCCCTCTCATTTAAGGGCGTAAAGGCTCTCAGTGATGTGAGCCTTGATATAAAGGACAATGAGATTCTGGCGATTATAGGGCCTAATGGTGCTGGTAAGACCTGCCTGTTAAACTGCATAAATGGGTTCTATAAGCCACAAGAAGGGGAAATATATTATGAAGGCCAGAGTATTACTCGTATCCGCCCTGATAAGGCAGCGCAACTTGGCCTGGCGAGAACCTTCCAGAATATCGAGCTATATATCGGACTGAGTACTTTGGACAATATTATGGCCGCCCGACACACCCTTATGAAGCAGAACTTTCTTAGTGGTTCCCTGTATTTTGGCTGGGCTCATAGGGAGGAAATCGAGCATCGTAGGACAGTGGAGGACATCATAGATTTTCTTGAAATAGAGCCAATTAGAAAGAAAGTGGTCGGTACTCTCCCCTACGGAATGCGTAAGAGGGTTGAATTGGGTAGAGCCCTGGCTCTGGCACCGAAAGTCCTACTTCTTGATGAGCCGATGGCAGGGATGAACCTGGAGGAGAAAGAGGACATTGCCAGATTCATCATTGATATATTTGAGGGGCAGGGAGATGCCTATCCAGAGACGCCGGTTCTGAGAGATGGCGTTAGTTGCATTGTCCTAATCGAGCATGATATGGGGGTGGTTATGGATTTGGCTGATAGGATTGCAGTGCTCGATTTTGGGCGAAAAATTGCCGAGGGCACTCCAGATGAAATCAAGACCAACCCACAGGTTATTTCAGCCTATCTGGGAAAAGAGGAATAAGCTAAGATGTAGCTGGCTCAATCCCAGGTTCTTTCATCTACTATCTTCTGATGCTCCTCTGGGATATCTCCCTTTTCCACAAATTCAATCCTGTCTATCTTAACCCGGCAGAGATTCTGGAATCTTTTATCCAAATCATCAGCTAGTTCTTTCTTGTCTATGGCTTCATTCTTCAACTCAACCTTAAGGGTCATCTCATCCCGCTGTTCCTTGCGTCTAATAAATATTTGGAATTGGGAAATCGGCTCAAAGCTGAGAACTGCCTGTTCAGCTTGTTTAGCAACGACAAACATGCCTCTCACTTTGATTGCATCACTAGTTCTGCCAACGATACTTACTAGCCTGTTAGCCGTCCGGCCACAGGGGCAGGGTTCGGTGATATAGGAGGACATGTCACCAGTGCCAAAGCGGATAAGCCCCCAAGCCTTATTGTGTATGGGGGTTACCACTATTTCACCTATCTCTCCAGGCCCTAGCTGTTTTCCTGTCCCGGGATCAACAATTTCCACTATATATTCATCCATCATGTGCATACCGGATTTCTGATGGCACTCATAGGCGATGGCACCCCCCGGTTCGGTAACTGCATAAGCCTGAGCCGTAGCAATTTGATAGTCGTCCTCCAGGGTTTTGCGGAGTGGGCCTGGGAGCATCTCACCGGTAAACCAGGCACGCTTGAGGGCGAAATCCCGCCGAAAGTCGTGTCCCAATTCTTCTGCTCTCTTGAGTAGGGTCATTAAAAAGGAAGGCGTTCCTACGAATCCGGTAACTTTCAGATCATACATTGTTTGAACCTGGATTTCCGTATTGCCCGTGCCTGTAACGACAACGGTAGCCCCGCAATCCCGCAAGGCTTCGTGGAATAGAATGCCGGCTGGAGACATATGGTAGGTGAACGTGTTGATAACTACATCTCCCTTCCTAAACCCGGCGGCATAAAATGATCTGGCAAACCACTTGATAGCTCCGGTGTGGAGTGGTTCATAGATGGGGCCGGGTGAGATAAATATGCGGTCAACGTCTTCACAGGGAATGGCAAGAAAGCCTCCATAGGGTGGTCTTGTTCGTTGTAGCTCTATCAAGTCGGTCTTCCTAGTGATGGGCAGCTTTTGTAGGTCTTTTATGGTACGGATTTCGGCTGGGTTGACCTTGGCCTTGTCAAATATTTCCCTAGCGGCAGGAGCGTTACGATAGGCCCACTCAACAGCCTGACATAAACCCTGGTTCAAGTATTTCTCTCGTGCCTCGGTGGGCATTAGCTCCAATTCATCAAAGAATTCATCTTGCTTGCCTGGTGTTCCTATAGCCATCGTTTTCGCCTCTTATAGTGTTTTACTGCCCGGTAGCTCTTCTTCGTGCCCACCGTCGTGAGTCCCATGTAGAACTCCTTCACATCCTCATTATTCTTAAGGAAATCGGCACTCCCATCAAGAACAACCCGACCATTCTCCATAACATAACCATAGTGGGCGATGCTTAAAGCTACTCTGACGTTCTGCTCCACCAGCAGGACCGACGTTTTCTGTTCCATATTAAACCGCTGGATAATATTGTATATCCCTTCTACCAACAGTGGTGCCAGACCCAGTGATGGCTCATCCAACATCATTAGCCTGGGGTTAGCCATCATGGCTCGGCCAATGACCAGCATTTGCTGCTCGCCTCCAGAAAGGTAGCCGGCAGTATTATTCCGAAGGTCCTTGAGTCGCGTGAAGTATTGATAGACCATATCCATATCCTGTCTGACGGTCTGACGGCCTTTAGTTTGATAGGCTCCAACCAGCAGGTTTTCCTCCGCAGTGAGATGCTCGAAAACCCGACGTCCCTCTAATGCCTGAATAATGCCCAGTTTGCCTATATCCTCGGCGCTTTTCTTATCTATTCTCTCCCTGTTCCATTCGATGTTGCCGTCGGTTACCTCCCCTTCCTCAACGTGAAGTAGCCCTGATATTGCCTTGAGAGTGGTACTTTTACCAGCGCCGTTGGCCCCGAGTAGGGCGACAACCGAGCCGTCCTCTACATTTAGGGAAACACCATGTAGCACCCGTATTACATTGAGATAGACAACCTCAATGTTATTCAGTTTAAGCATACCAAACCTTCTGTTAGCAGGGATTCTGCTCTAGCCTAGCAGAATCCCTGCTCAAGATATCAATTTTCGTCCAAACCGTTATTTGACGAACCATTCAAAGTCTTCGTACTTTATCAGCGGAGCTTCCACCCAGTCGGTCAGGGGTACTATTTTACCACTTTGCACCTGGAAGACCCTTACCGATTTGCTCAACCTGTTGTCACCCGGGGTATAGCTTACAGGTCCGTGCAGACCACCAACATCAAAGTTGTTCAGCTTCTTGAAGCCATATTCCTCGACTGCTTGTGGGGTCAGGTTATCAACGCCCACATTGTCTATAGCCAATCTCAGGATTTCGGCCACAATCAAGCCTTCTGCCCAACAAGTGATATAGTCCATGTTGCCATAGTCATCGGGATGGTATTTCTGGCAGTACTCGGTCATCTTGGCCATAGCCGGCAC
>JAIWBQ010000151.1:0-3578 GCA_048633745.1 bacterium | reverse complement strand
TTGCCTTAGGCATGCTGCAAGCAGATAGATACTGGCCCTTTGTATGTAAGGCCTTAGGTATTGAACATCTAGAAAAAGATCCCAGATTCGAAAATATGGATAGAAGGAGAGAAAACTGTGAAGAGCTCATCTCTATAATGGATGAAATCTTTGGCACCAAATCCAGTACGGAATGGAGGAAGAGGCTTAAAGAAGCAGGAGACATCATTTTTGCCCCTGTTCAGACCATTTCTGATTTAGTTGATGACCCTCAAGTATGGGCAAATGAATACCTTGTTGAATTTAACCATAGAGTTTTAGGCCCGATAAAGGTCCTGGGCATTCCGGTCCAGTTCAGCAAGACCCCCGGGGTAATAAGACGTGAAGCACCTGAATTTGGCGAGCATACTGAAGAGGTTCTCATCGAAGTAGGCGGCTATAGTTGGGAAGAAATCGCTGCTCTAAAAGACAAAGAGGCAATTTGAAAAGGAAAGCCTTGCCTTGTTTTCCCACACTGAAGTGAGCTCAAGTTTAGCAGGAGGGATTTATGGCTCAGGAAAAGAAAAGGGCAATAAACAGACTACAGTCAATGCGCCCCATTCGGGCTGAAGTAGACGAAATTTACAAGAGAAGCGTTGAGGCCGTGAAAGCAGGGGAGCCTACAGCCTGGGTAATGGTTAATTACTGGCTGGCTGATGCTATCCTCAATGCAATGAATATAGAAGCAGTCTATCCCGAAAGCTACAGTGCTGCTTGTGCTGCTATGGGAGCTGCCCAACCTTATCTTGACCGCTGCGATGAAGAAGGTTTTCCCACTCACATGTGTGGCTATGCCCGAACCTGCATCGGCTACACGGCAAGGATGATGAACGATTTGGGGGGAGAGATACCACCAGAAGCACCCATGGGAGGAATGCCCAGGCCAGCGGTGCTGGTGAGCCGAGGCCTTTCATGTGATGCTGGATTTAAGTGGTTTCAGGCACTGGGGCGTTATTTAGATGTCCCAATGTGGACATTGGAAATGCCCATCCCTGGTGTAGAGGAGGGCCTATCGGAAGGGGTTTTTAACCAGAATATCCAATTCATCGTTAAGGAACTGAGAGAGTTCGTTAAGTTTCTGGAGCGTGTACTGAGCAAAAAGCTGGACTGGGATAAATTGAGTGAAACGGTTCACGATCTAGAGGAAATCGGTCAAGTATGGCATCAGACTAATGAGCTACGCAAGTCAATACCCTGCCCCATGCATTCTCGAGATTTCTGGTCTTGTATGAATGGTGTTACCACTCCAACAGGAGACCTCAAGAAGAAGTTAGGGCTGTATCGCAACCTATATGATGAGGTTAAGTATAGGGTAGAGAACAAAATAGGATCCGTTGCCCAGGAGAAATATCGGGTAGGATTTACCGAGCTTCCACCATGGCATAGCTTAAGTCTGTTTGATACACTGGCAGAAAGGGGTTGGAATTTCGCGGTTGAGACCTGGGGTTATCACCCCCCCATACCTATGGATTTGACAGGGGTCAATGATCCCCTGGAACGCCTCGCCAGGATATCTTACGGCGGACTCATTACCAGTTGCTTTCAGGGGGCATTGCAAGCGGGAGAATATATGGGCTTCCTGGGCTACCCCAATTTGGAGTTTGCCAAGGAATACAAACTTGATGGATTCTTCCTTCACCCTCTCCTCACCTGCCGCGCCGCCTCAGCTCACTTATGGTATGTTCAGGATCGATTGATGCAGAAGTTAAAGGTTCCCTCCTTACTAATCGAAGGAGATATTGTGGATATCAGACTATTTGATCTTGCTGATGCGTTGAAGAAGGCAGAGGCATTCGAGGAAATCATGGACCACTATAAAGAGGTGAGAAAAGCAGAGGGGATGGGGTAGTAATAGGCTAGAAACTCAGTTGATGGAGGATATTTGCCAATGGCAAAAGAAAGTAAAGGACTTACCACGGTAAAGGAAATATATCAGGATCGACCTCGTAGGGTTAAGGAGCTTAAGGCAGAGGGCAGAAAAGTGATAGGCTATCTCTGCATCTATCCTGTCTTAGAGATGATGACTGCTCTTGACCTGGTTCCCTACAGGATACTCGGAGACATGAGAGAACCGATAACTAAAGCAGATGCCTGTTTGCCCACAATGGTTTGTCCCTTTCTCCGTAGTTCCCTTGACCTAGCATTGAAAGATGAATATACATTCTTAGATGGGATGGCCATGGCACACATTTGTGATGTTGGAGAGAGAATGGCGCACATTTGGAAAACTTATAGCAATTATCCTTATTTCTACTTTATGGACGTGCCTCATACAGTTCACAAAGCAGCCATAGAGAAGTTTAAGGAAGAGATAAAAGGGTTCAAGAAGTCGTTGGAGTCTTTCACAGGAAAGGAAATCTCCCCGGAGAAACTCAAGAAGGCTATCAAGATTCACAATGACCAGCGAACTCTGGTGAAGGAGCTATACGATTTGAGAAAGCCAGACCCACCACTTGTCTCAGCAACGGAGGTACTCAAGGTAATGCTAGCTTTAGAAAGCATCCCTGTTGAGGAAGGTAATGAGCTATTGAGAGAAGTTATCGATGAGATCAAGGAACGCCAAGAGGGTCCCCAAAAACAGGCGGCGAGGCTTCTTATCTGGGGCAGCATCATAGATGATGTGTCTCTTATCGAGACGATCGAGAGTGCTGGCGCCAATATAGTGATGGATGATATTTGTGTGGGTACTAGATTCTATTGGCCAGAAGTGGAACCTACCCAAGACCCCTTGGATGGATTGGCTTACCGTTACTTGGTAGGCATTAAGTGCCCTCGGACATGTAGAGAGGTTATCTCTGACCAGCCCAAGAAAGCTTATACGGTGGATTTAGAAAACAGATTTGGTTACCTGAAAGACTATATTAAGGGATGGAATGTTAATGGAGTGATCCTTCAATCTGTCAGGTATTGTGATACCCACGGCTATGAGATACCAGCGGTTAGGGATTATCTCAATAGCCTCGGTTTGCCCAACACGTATCTAGAGCATGACTATAGCCAAGGCTCTTTGGCACCACTAAGGACCAGGATCCAGGCCTTCCTGGAGATTCTCGGCTAAGAAATGCCTCTCGATTTAGAAGATTCACTATGTATTTTACTGGAGTTGATATAGGCTCGACTATGACCAAGGTTATGATTATGGCTGAGGATGAAAGGATTTGTTCTCAGGTAATAGGCCCTACAGGGGCTGAGCATCGCCGACTGGCCAACAAAGTAATGGAGGAAGCGCTAAAGCGAGCCAATTTACCCTTTGACGAAATATCCTATGTAGTAGCTACAGGATATGGAAGGGTCAATGTCCCCTTCGCCGATCGTCAGATTACGGAATTAACTTGTCATGCCAAAGGTGTGTCCACCCTCTTTCCCAATGTTAGAACAGCCATTGACATTGGGGGCCAGGATGCCAAGGGGATGAAGATAAATCAGGGCAATCTGGTCGACTTTGCTATGAACGACAAGTGTGCCGCGGGGACAGGTAGATTCCTGGAAGTCATTTCCGATGCCCTCGGCATCAAAGTGGAAGACTTGGGAAAGATTTCCCTGAAGTCTACCAAGAAGGT
>JAIWBQ010000150.1:0-3444 GCA_048633745.1 bacterium | reverse complement strand
TATTGTCTATCTCTCCTGTAGAGCTGCCACTAGCTGGGCTCAGAATAAGCCAATCGGCATTAGTACTTACAGACCAATTCAGTGTCCCATCACCAGAGTTCCATACGCTCAACGTCTGGCTTGCTGGGTTAGCCTCCCCTAGCTGAGCATCGAAGCTAATACTTGATGGCCCAGCCGTAATAGTAGGAGGTAACGAAGGCATTGGCTCTGCACAGCCTATGATCGAGCTAGCCAGTAGAAGAGCTAAGCCCAAGAGTAACAATGAATGCCATTTATGACTATTATGCTCATTTATCATGTATGCTCTCGAAATCCACCGTCTTCCCCTGCCACAAATATATAATTCCCTAACAGTTTAGCTTAAATAACTTATCAGGACAGCAAAATTGACTCCAGTTAAGACTGGTGGGAACACATTAAAAAGTTTTTTGTCATAATTGCTAGCCTAGGCATACTGCCGTGGTCTTAATCCGATAAAGGATATCTTCAATGTCGATTCCTACTTCCATATCCTTTATTGAAGAACCAGTTCGCTCCCTTTCAACTATGGAGCAGATTGCTCCCCTACCAGAATTCGAAGCCAAATCAATTTCAAGTTGCCCTTATCATCCCATCTCTGGTTCAATCAATCCATAATTGCCGTTTTCGCGACGGTATAATAGGTTGAGTTTCTCAGTCTCAGCATTGATAAACAGAAAGAAGTCATGCCCTAGGAGCTCCATCTGGTTTATTGCCTCATCTTCAAGCATGGGTTTAACCAGGAAACGCTTGCTCTTCACTACCTTTTTGGGTGCTTCAATCTCCATCTCCTCTGTTGATTCTTGACGAGCCAGGGAAATGCCTCTACCTTTATCATATAGCTTACCTTTGTATCGCTCGATTCGACTGGTTAGGGCATCCACTACCTTATCAATGGCAGTGCGAACATCCTCAGCTTTCTCCTGAGCCCTAATTATCGTGCCTTTGCTATCAAGGGTAACTTGGACAGTGAACCGTTGCTCGGGTAGCTTTGCACCTTCTTGGGAAATCTCCACCCTGCCTTCGCCAATACTAGGCAAGTAACGACTTAATCTGCCGATCTTCTTCTCAGCATATCCTTGGATCGTTTCAGAGACCACCACATCGTTCTTAGCGATGATTTGTAGCTTCATATCCCCTCCTTTATTTGTAGATCTCTCTAGCTAATGTTAAGCCCCATACAGAAATAGCGCCATCGGCTTTAAGTGCTATAGCGCAAGATTCCAATGTAGCCCCTGAGGTACATACATCGTCAATAAGGATAATCTGTTTATCTCTCACCTGCCGATCCCGGCATACGAAGGCATTAGCTACATTAGCTCGGCGCTCCTCCAAAGTTGTTGTTCTCACTTGAGGTTGTGCTTGCTTAACACGAATAAGGCAATCCTCAATCACTGGCAGATTGATGAACTTACCTAATTCCCGAGTTAGAAGGCTCGATTGATTATAACCCCGCTCCCTCAGTCGCCGTGGGTGAAGAGGCACAGGAATAATAGCCTCGCAGGGTAAAGGATTTGACTTAAGATAATCGGCAAATAGTTCAGCTAAGCAAGGGGAGATTGCCTTCAAATTCTGATACTTTAGCTGGTGAATGACTTTTCGTATCACTTCGTCAAAACGGAATAGAGAACGAATGCCATCAATCTCAGTTTGTCTTTGTCTACAGCTTGGGCATACAATACCGCTAGCTTGAGGCTTGCCACATTTAGGGCAAATTGGCGGCAACAACCTCGGCAGCTTTCCACGGCAATCAAAGCAAAGAAAATCACCCACCTTCCCACAGCCAACACAGTGCCGCGGAAAAAACGAATCAACTGCCCGCTCAGCTAATTGACCTAAGCGAAACAAACCCTCGATTAAGAAGTAAGCATTCAGCGTGAGCTGGTACGAAATGCTCCACTGAGAATGGGTTCATTCAGGTATACTTCACCATTCCTGATTTTTAGATTGTAGCCACAATCAGGATTAGTACACACCCATGCCTTGTAGTGAATTGCTGCCCCCTGACTACCAAAGTCAGATAAGGGCACCAAGTCACCAACTCCGCACTTCTGGCATTTAGGAAACGAACCGTTTTCCAAGGATCCCACCTCCCCAATCAAAATTATTTGCTAAGTGTATACCAAAAATAACTTTCTTGCAAGCATGCTGCGCTTTAAATTCCTATAAATTTTACATTTTTTGAGTCTTTAGCTCCTTCTTCGCTAAGCAAGTGATCGTGCCTATAGCGAGATAAAAAGTGTGAAAGTTACACGCTCAGCTTAAATTTTCTAAATCTTTTCTATATGTTGCATATTTATACATGCGGGATAGAGCTAAAATAGCCGGCTCAGCAAAGGTATAGTCAGGAATCCGAGCCTTATTCAGGATTCTCTTAGATTCATCTTCCAACAACCCGTAGGTAGATACTAACACAGGTTTCTCAGGGTGTTTCTTCGCCGGTGCTATTATACAATCTGGCGTCATATCTCCCATTACAACAACAATAACTATAGCTGCATCAACTCCTTCATCCTCCAGCACCGCATCCAGGGAAATCTCATGTACCTTAGCACGCCCGTACTTCATCCCAGCAGGGAATGTATCCACAGGATTACATACCTTGGAATTCTCCTCCAGCAATTCCAATAGCCTTGCTGTGGTTTCAGGTCTGAAAGTAGCTATCTCTAGACCGTGATCAATACAGAAATCTATCGCTACAATCCCGTAAGCTCCACTGTTGGTTACTATAGCTACTCGGTTACCTCGAGGCAATGGTTGGAAGGCAAAGGCTCTTACTGTATCCATTAAATCACCGAAGCCGTTAGCCTCTGTTGTGCCTGTCTGCCTTAAGGCCGCTTCGAAAATCTTACTGTTGGATGCCAAACTTGCTGTATGAGAAAGAGCTGCTTCAGCCCCGCGCGAGGTTCTTCCTCCCTTCACCAGGACTACCGGCTTCATGGCACTAGCCATCCTGGCTGTTTGAATAAATCTTCTGCCGTCCTTTATGCCTTCAATATGTAGAGCAATGACTTCAGTTTTATCATCGTCAGCTAAGAACTCCAGGGCATCTGATTCATCAATATCAACCTTGTTACCCAGGCTTATTGCACAGCTCAAACCAAAATATTCGAAATGAGCAATATACCTAAGTAACCCTCCACTAAAAAGCCCGCTCTGCCCTACGAGCCCAACATTTCCTTCCACAACTTCCCCTAAATCCACAATTGAGGTAGACAGCTTAGCAGCAGGGCAAACTACGCCGAGAGTGTTAGGACCAAGAACCCTAATCCCGGTAGATTTCACAATATTTGCCACTTCCTGTTGAAGCTTCTTCCCTTGCTCCCCTACCTCAGCAAACCCTTCTGTGTTAATAATTACTGCCTTAATCTTTTTGTCAGCACACTCTCTCAAGATATCTGGCACTGTCTTTGGTGGTGTAGATAT
>JAIWBQ010000149.1:0-3695 GCA_048633745.1 bacterium | reverse complement strand
GGGGTAGAGCTGCCACTCTGATACTTGCCGTTTTCAATTGTGTGGGGCTTGCTACTTTAGCTTTCGTAGCTTGGGGTAAGAAGAAGTGATGAGCAGATCAAACTGGGTAATATTCTGGACATTGCTAGGCACTTTCATTATAGTGGTAGGCTGGTTCTTCTTTACCACAACCACTGAATTTGCCATGGGCTCTCGATTTGCGATTTTCCTTGCCAGCTCTGGAGCCATCTTTGTCTCGTTGGGCATAGCATTAATTTTGCTTACTGTAAAGGGGAAAGCGGTAGGAGCGCTCAGGAAGTTCTTAATACTGACAGGAGCTGCTGCTATTGGTATTCCTGTTAGCATCGTCTTGCACAATGTCATTTATGGTTTATTTATTCACTTTTTCTGTGAGGGCTTTTGGGAGCGAATTGGTGTAGGAGATGAGCCGTTCTTCTTTATCATGGGCATTGTCATCTGTCCAATTGCTTTCTTAGTTGGGACTGTCGGTAGCATAGTTATTGCTAACAGGAGACAAAAGTGCGAGCCAGATTAGAAGTTGACAGCACGAAAATGGACGAACAGGAAGGACATCGTCTGGATCACGGTAGTCAGTTTCCCTGCTAATCTTCGAGAGCGTTTATTAATGGTGAGTTGCCACTCTCCCCTTGTCGTTCTGAACGTAGTGAAGCGGAGTGAAGAATCTCAGGGATTCTTCGCCTGCGGCTCAGAATGACAAAACAAGGTTGCTAAACAATCTCAATCCTCTCGTGGTGACAGGAATTATGAAGGCTACTCTGTCTATTGTTCTCCATTGACCGACAAAACTAAGCGTGTTATCATCAAATTAGATGGCAGCTTTAACCGAGCTTTGTCGGGAGATTGAAAATTGCCAGGATTGTGAGTTAGCCAAGTATCGCGGCAAAGTAGTACCTGGTGAAGGCTCTGAGGAGGCTGATTTACTTTTTATTGGTGAGGCGCCAGGATGGCACGAAGACCAGCAGGGTCGCCCTTTTGTGGGATCAGCAGGACAATTTCTGGATCAACTGTTAGCCTCGATTGATTTACGGCGGGAGGAAGTTTATATTGCCAACGTGATTAAGTGCCGTCCTCCCCAGAATCGTGACCCTCTACCTTCAGAGATACAAGCTTGCCGCAAGTGGCTTGACCGCCAGATAGAGCTCATTCATCCCAAGATGATTGTCACTTTGGGTCGTTATTCTCTGGCGAGGTATTTCCCCAATGAGAGCATAGGTAAGATTCATGGAAAGGCACGAAAATCAGGCGATGTCATCTATTATCCCATGTATCATCCTGCGGCAGCTCTTCACCAGGGCAGTCTGCGCCAAATAATTGAGGCTGATATGCTCAGGATTCCACAGCTACTGGCCCAGTGTGAGGAAACAGCTGAGGCTGCAGCGGAATCTCAACAACTAAGTTTGTTCTAAATCCATGTCCTGAATGGAATGAAGGAAAAACTATGTCAGCACATAAATTAAGAATTGTCTCTTTGGGCGGACTGGGCGAAATAGGTAAGAACATGATGGCTTTGCAATATGGCAATGATGTTATTGTCATTGATGCCGGACTTATGTTCCCCAGCGAAGAAATGCTGGGGATTGACTTACTTATCCCAGATATTAGCTATCTTCTAGGGAAGCAGCAAAATTTAAGAGGGATAATTATTACTCATGGGCATGAAGACCACATTGGTGCTTTGCCTTACATTTTACCCCGCCTTCCTCTTCCCGTTTACGCTACCAAGTTCACTCGAGAGTTGATTGCTGTGAAACTTAAGCAACGTGGAGCAAAAACTAAGGTAAAGCTAAATGAGGTTCGGCCGGGGAGTAAGATTACACTGGGTAATTTCGCCATAGAGTTTTTTTCTGTTTGTCATAGTATTCCTGATTCTGCAGGGCTAATCATTCATACCCCAGAGGGCATTATAGTTCACAGCGGTGATTTCAAGATCGATCATACACCGGTGAGTAGCGAGTCTACCAACTTCAACCAACTAGCTTGGCTAGGGACAAAGGGTGTGTTGCTTCTTCTTTCTGACTCCACCTATGTTGAGCTTCCTGGATATACTCCTTCTGAGAGAGTGGTCAGTGATACTTTGGACCGGATTGTAGCCGAGGCAAAGGGGAGAGTAATCATAACGACGTTTGCCTCCCTTATATCTCGTGTTCAACAGGTGATTGATGTTGCCGTGAAGCATGATCGCCGTGTATTTATCATCGGACGAAGCATGAAGGAGATAGCGAGTATGGCACTGAAAACGGGTTATCTCCGTGCTCCTCCTGGTATCCTTTGTCGTTTTGATGAGCTTAAAGTTTTGCCTCACAATCAAGTTATTGTGTTAAGTACAGGGAGTCAGGGCGAACCTACCTCTGCCTTAGTGCGCATGGCTAATCGAGACCCCAGTAGTCGGGTCCAGATAATTCCTGGCGACACCGTGGTGATCTCAGCGACTCCTATTCCTGGCAATGAAGCGCTGGTTAGCAAGACTACAGACAGCCTTTTCCGTCAGGGTGCTAATGTAATTTATGGCAAGCTAGCTCAAGTTCATGTTCATGGACATGGTAGCCAGGAAGAGTTGAAGCTTTTGCTTAGTTTAGTTAAGCCTAAATTCTTTGTGCCTATTCATGGTGAGTATCGCCATTTAATCTTACACGCCGGGTTAGCCCAGAGCATGGGCATACCAAAGGAAAACACTTTTGTTCTTGAGAATGGGGATATACTCGAGCTTGGGAGGGATGCTGGAAGGGTGGTTGGTAAGACCCACGTAGGAGATATCTATGTAAGGGGCTCGGTAATAGGTGAACTGGATAGTGCCGTGCTTCATGATCGTAAATTACTTTCGCGAGACGGAGTTGTAGTGGTAGTCCTTACTATTGATGCTAAAGGGGGCAAATTAGCGGGAAGGCCACGTATTATAACACGAGGCTTTATCGATATTGGAGAAAGTCAGGCATTGATTGAGAAGAGCCAAGACGTGGTGGTAGCTGCTTTGGATCGTGGCGGAAAACGTTTGAGTGAGCCAGGTTTCACTAATGCCAGGGTGAAAGATTCACTGACCAGATTCTTCTATGAGCAAACTCATCGTCGTCCTGTTATTATTCCTGTAATTACGGAGGTGTAAACTTTCCCATGCCTAAGGCAAAACGCCAGACTGCATCCCGGTCAAAGCGAAGAAGAGTGGAGAGCCGACCATGGTGGAAGCGTCTTTTCGGCTTTCTTGCTTTACCTGTGGTACGAAGGATTATAGTGCTTATCATCGTAATAGGGTTGCTATATGTGTTTGTAACTCGTTTGCTTGTTTGGGGTACTGGGGTATGGCAAAACTCGGTGGAACTATTCGGGGCTGGATTAGCTATATTAGCCGCTGCGGCGGGGGTAATAATTTGGGTGGCATGGCGCCATCGCTTCTCCGCTTCGGTAAAGAGGTGGAACTGGTTTGTCGGAGGGATTATCCTGGCTTTAGCCCTATGGGGAGCCCTTTCCTTTTTCTCTCCTGGGGAAGGTATTTTAAGCCTGGCTACATTGGGAGGTAAATTTGGTCAAAGCATAATAGGCGCTCCTGATATCATAGGAGGTCTGCGAGTAGCCGGGCTTGTCCTTTTGGGCATTGTTTTTATTGCCCCTGGCAGATCCTGGCATGTGCTAACAAGCATGGTTAAATCTTGCGGGCGGGCCATTAGGGGTGGCTGGCGTCT
>JAIWBQ010000148.1:0-7694 GCA_048633745.1 bacterium | reverse complement strand
CTATGGTTAAATCATATCGCCTTGGCGACTATGGTGAAGGAGATTACGGCGTTACCATAGTTGAGATGGCTAGTCGCTAACTTCTGTTTTGAAGCAAAGCTCGCTTAGCTTTGAAGAGTCATAATTTATCAGCTCCGATGTCTCTGATATATTGATATGAAAGAATTAAGATCACTAAAGCTATTCTTTGACCGGAGTTTACTAAGTTCTCGTAGAAGCAATCAGCACTTCGCAGAACTGGGGAACACTGTACGCAATTCCGCCCTGAACAAAAAAGGTTGAAATTATATAATGCAGGTCCGGGCGGAACCCTTCGCTCTCTTCGCTTGTCCTATCGGGAATGTCTCAATACCCGCTAAATGACCATCAGCACCATCATCCATAGCCAGCCCCTCAATAAGATGTGGGGTTGTACCATTGCCTCACAAAAGCAGCCATAGAGAGCATCCGCCTTAGCCGTGTTGTTTCTTAGCTACTAGCTTTTCAAAGGCAGCGATGAATACGAAGTGAAAAGCACCGCGAAGGCACCAGATGCCGGCAACGACCTGGGACTAAGGCTAGCCCAACGCTAGATTTGCTCTTATTCTAGGTTTGCCTATAGGCATTATATACAAAGGCTTAATCTGCTCCTCAACGTCAAGAACTTTTCTTACATCTTCATCATCAAAGGCACCAACCTCCACAGTAGCCAAACCCAGAGCTACGGCTTGAAGGTGTATATTTTGCCCCACATGCCCTACCTCCATATGAACGTATCTTTCACCACGTCTGCCATATCTATAAGAAGTCCTGGTATGAAGGGCACATATCACAATGTCCACGGGGGCTACGGCAATAAATCCCTCATCCAGAGCTGCTCTGGCTAAATCTATTCTGAAGTCGCCTGGTTTATGCAAGCTTAATGAGTGCGAATCCACTTCATAGTGATAGATGCCGGTTTCTAATTCCTCTATGGCTTGCTTGCCAATAACTGCAAAAACTTCCAGGGGATAAGTAGCTCCAGCACTGGGTGCAGCTCTCAGCCTTCCACCCTCAGTAACGCCTTGAGCCGACCAGAGTATCTGGCTTAATTGAAATAGGGCTAGTGACTCCGGGCGATATTTGCGAACTGACCTGCGCTTCGTTATCGCCTCTTCTAATGAAACCTTACCTTTCAACAAAGGGGGTGGAAGCTTTATTACAACCTGTCTCATGACTTTCCCCCTGCCAAGTCTGTTTGGCAATCCTGCCTGTCACTCTGAGCGGAGCGAAGAATCCAGAGACCTCTCGCCGGCGCTCAGGGTGACAACTAAATGAATTTCATCTGCTAGCCCTTGATAACGCCTATGGGAATAGCCATGGCTACTTTTTTAGAGATGCCAGCCTGATGAACGACTTCAATTACCTCGGTAACATCTTTGTAAGCTTGAGACGCTTCCTCAGCTAAGGAAGCTATGTTACCAGCCCTGACAGTGATGCCTTTCTCCTCCAATTGTCGGAGCACCTCCCTACCCTTCAAAGCTCGCTTGGCAGCACCGCGACTTAGCACTCTGCCGGCGCCATGGCAAGTGGAGCCAAAGCTTTCATCCATAGCTTTCTGAGTGCCCACAGCAACGAAGGAGCAGCGACCCATATCTCCGGGAATAAGCACAGGTTGCCCTATCTCTTTGTAGCGGTTAGGAACATCCTTGTGTCCCGCAGGAAAAGCTCTGGTAGCTCCCTTGCGGTGAACACAAACCTTGAGCTTGCGCCCATCTATTGTATGCTCTTCTATCTTGGCTATGTTATGGCAAACATCATAAATCTGCTCCATGCCAAGTTCCTCGGCGTTTTTACCAAAGACCTTAAAAAAGCTTTCTCTAACCCAATGAGCAATACATTGCCGGTTGTTCCAAGCATAATTGGCAGCACACGCCATGGCGGCTAGATAGTCCTTGCCCTCCTTTGATTCTACAGGAGCACAAGCAAGCTGGCGGTCAGGGAGCTTTATCCCATACTTTGATACTGCCTCTTCCATCACCCTCAGATGGTCGGTGCACACTTGATGGCCGAAACCACGAGAGCCAGTGTGAATTAGAACTAATACTTGGCCTATTTCGTTGATGCCCATAACGCTAGCTATGTTGGGGTCAAAGATCTTCTTTACTACTTGAACTTCGAGGAAGTGATTGCCTGAGCCTAGTGTGCCGGCCTGGGGCATACCTCTCTTTATAGCCTTGTCGCTTATCTTACCAGGGTCAGCACCCTTCATGCAGCCACCTTCCTCAGTGACATTTAAATCTTCCTCAGATCCCAAACCACGCCTTACCGCCCACCTGGCTCCTTCAACCATTAGTTCATTCATCTCTTTTTGACTCACCTTTATTTTCCCTTCAGAACCTAAACCAGATGGTACACTGACGAATAATGCGTTAACGACTTGATCGATCTTAAGCCTTACTTCAGCTTCACTGAGATTAGTACGTAATAGCCTGACACCACAATTAATGTCGTAACCTACTCCACCAGGAGAAATTACACCATCCTGGATATCCATCGCAGCTACTCCACCTATGGGGAAACCATAGCCCCAGTGGATATCTGGCATAGCCAGGGAGAGCTTAACTATCCCGGGGAGAAAAGCAACGTTGGCAACCTGCTCTAGCGTTTGCTCCTCACGCATGGATTCTAGCATCTCCTGACTAGCATAAATTAAGCCAGGGACTCTCATGCCAGCTTTATAGCTCTGAGGAATTTCCCAGCGGTAATCGTCTATCTTAATAAGTTGCCCTTGCCATCGTGGCATGTCTTAGCTCCTAGATATCGAAGATTATCTGTGCCTTGTAGCCACTACTGTCTTTATCCACTTCTAACATATGATATGTAGCCGCTTTTATCCCCGTCTTTATCTTGTGCTTTGAAGGGTCAATTTTTTCCCCGTAGCAGGTAGCCTTAAGCTGATTATGTGTTAAATTTTCAATTTCAAACTTGTTAAACAAAATGTGCTCGGCATCGAAGAGGTAGATAAGCTCATTAAGCCATTCTACGAGCAAGCTATCCCTATCCTCACTACTTATCTCCAAACCCTGTTGCAATTTCTCCTCAATGCTTTCAGGCTCTGTGATCAAGCTAAACAAAGCTAAAGCAGCGTTAGAAAAGAGCTCCTTAATATCTGCTCCGTAAGCGATGACGCCAACATCAGCAGTATGGTCAATAATTTCAAAACCCCTTTTCATTCCCCCAATATCCATTATACAAGATAATAGACAATCACTCCATTTGCTTCTTGTTTTGCACTTCGCTGAGGCCAATGCTACAATGCCGCCAATGGTGCTTAGCGACCACACAATCAAAGAAGAGATTGCTAAGGGCAGGATAGTTATCGAGCCTTTGGACCCAGCTTGTATTCAACCAGCGAGCATCGATATCCATCTGGATAATAAGCTTCTTGTCTTCAGAACCTGGCGCCATCCTTTTTATATTGATGTCAGACAGAATATAGATGAGCTGTCTGATCCAGTGGAAATTAGCGAGGACGGCCCATTCTTCCTAAATGCTGGGGAATTTGTTTTGGCTAGCACTTTAGAATCGATTACTTTGCCTGATGATATTGTAGCTCGACTTGAAGGCAAAAGTTCTCTGGGTAGGATTGGCCTTTTGATCCATTCCACTGCTGGCTATGTTGATCCCGGGTGGTGTGGACATCTTACCCTTGAGCTATCCAATGTGGCTAAGTTTCCAGTAACTCTGTATTATAAAATGGCGATTGGTCAGATTTCTTTCCTCCGCTTGACTTCTCCTGTGGAAAGATTATACGGTTCATCTAGTTTGGGAAGTAAATATCAAGGGCAAACTGAGCCCACAGCCACCCGATATTATGAGGATTTTATTAAGGAGAAGTAGATGTTAATACCTCCCAGAGATTATATGGAGTGCGCTCTCTCCTTAGCCAGATTGGCTTTGGGATATACCAGCCCCAACCCAGCAGTAGGTGCTGTGATTGTCAAAGATGGACTCGTTGTAGGCATGGGATATACACAGCCTGCCGGTTCAGACCATGCTGAAGTAATGGCACTTCGTCAAGCTGATGATAGGGCGCAAGATGCCATCATGTACGTTACTCTGGAACCTTGTTCTCACTACGGGCGCACGTCCCCCTGCACCCAAGCTATAATTGATGCTGGTATCTCAGAAGTCCATATAGCTTTGCTCGATCCGAATCCCCTGGTTTCAGGACGTGGGGTAACCAAGCTAAATGAAGCTGACATTAAGACTCATGTAGGCGCCTATCAGCAAGAAGCCTATGAAATAAACGAGGCTTATGTCAAGCATATTACTACAGGCTTACCATTTGTTATGGCTAAATTTGCCATGAGCCTTGATGGCAAGATTGCCACTAAAACTGGTGATTCTAAGTGGATAACTAACGATGAGGCAAGGAAGTATGTGCATACCTTGCGACATACTGTCGACGCCATAATGGTGGGGGTAAATACTATCCTTGTTGACGACCCTCACCTCACCGCTAGAGGTTGCAGCGGCAAGGGTGGCACGAGAAGGATGCAACCGCTACGTCTAGTTGTTGATAGTAAGGGAAGGGTACCACTGGATGCTCATATCTTTCAGCAACCAGGGGAGGTTTTGCTTGCCGTAGTGGAACCTCTTGACCCTGAGAAAAAGAAGGAATTCACCCAGGCAGGTGCTGAAGTGCTGGGATTACCAAGCAAGGAAGGCTTTGTAGATATTGAGGAATTATTGAAGGTATTGGGAAAACGAGAGGTAGTCAGTATCCTAGTGGAAGGAGGAGGCAAGCTTCTTGGTTCGCTTTTTGACCATCACCTGGTAGATAAAGTGCTAGCTTTCATTTCACCAATTATCATCGGTGGCGATGAAGCCAAGAGTGGAGTGGGGGGAAGTGGAGTTAATAATGTAGCTGAAGCCTTGCGCCTTAGTCGAGTTAACACCAAGAGCTTCGGAGATGATATATTAGTCGCTGGGTATGTGGGAAAATAATATGTTTAGCGAGCATACTTGTCATTCCAACCTCAAACGAAGTGAAGGGGAAGAATCTAGAGACCCCTCGCTATCACTCAGGTTGACAGCTAAACACTTTTGGGAATAGTATGTTCACTGGTATAGTTGAGGAGATTGGCATAGTCAGGGAAGTAAGCCCAGGTAGGCTGCTTATTGACGCCCGTAAGGTGCTTGAAGGAACTAGCGTGGGTGACAGCATGGCTGTCAATGGGGCTTGTTTAACAGTTACTTTCGTGAACAGCCAAGACTTCAGCGTTGATGTTATGCCTGAGACATTACGCTGCACTAATCTAGGTGGACTTCACTATGGCGACCAAGTAAACCTAGAAAGAGCGTTAGCAGTGGGCGGACGACTTGGTGGCCATTTGGTATTGGGCCATGTTGATGAGATAGGGGAAGTAATGATGGTAGCTCCCGAAGAAGCTGCCCGCATCATGAGGATTTCAGCGCCAGCTAAACTAATGCCCTATATAGTGGGCAAAGGTTTTATCGCTATCGATGGTGTTAGCCTCACCATTGTTGACTTGGATGATTTTTCCTTTGCCGTGTCTCTAGTGGCCTATACTCTGGAACATACTACCTTAGGGAATAGAAAGCCCGGCGACACGATCAATCTAGAAGCAGATATCATAGCTAAATATGTGGAAGGGCTTACGGAGCGAAAAAAACAAGGTTTAACCCTTGATTCTCTTAAAGAATTTATGCGCCAAGGCGCATAGAAAGGGAGCAAATCAAAAGATATATTTTTTATTTGTTGTGAAGTAACAGATGTTAGCCACCATTTCAGAAGCAATTGAGGATATAAAAGCAGGCAAGTTTGTCATAGTTGTTGACGACGAATCTCGTGAAAACGAAGGAGATTTGACAATAGCAGCTGAGAAAGTCACGCCTGAGGCTATAAATTTTATGGCTAAGCAGGGTCGGGGGCTGGTTTGTTTTCCTATTACTGGGCAAAGGCTTGATGAATTAGAAATACCATTGATGGTTCAGCATAATACCTCACGCCATTCTACTGCCTTCACGGTGTCCATTGAGGCAAAGGACAAGGTGACTACAGGCATTTCTGCCTTTGATCGAGCACAAACCATAAAAGCAGTGCTCTATCCCAATACTAAGCCGGATGACCTGGCTCGGCCAGGACATATCTTCCCTATTCGAGCTAAGGAAGGCGGGGTATTAGTGAGGGCGGGGCATACCGAGGCTATTGTTGACCTGGCTAGACTGGCTGAACTTTATCCCGCTGGTGTCATATGTGAGATCATGAATGACGATGGCACCATGGCGAGGTTGCCTGAGCTTGAAATTATGGCGTCTAAGTTTGGTTTGAAGATTATAACCATTGTTGATCTGATTGCTTATCGCCTCCGACACGAAAAACTGGTGCAAAAAGTGGCTGAGGCTAAGCTGCCCACTAAGTATGGCGAATTTATAGTTATGGCTTATCAAAGCACCGTTGATACCGCTGAGCATGTTGCTCTAGTTAAAGGTGATATATTGGATGAAGGGCCAGTACTGGTACGCGTCCACAGTGAATGCCTTACCGGGGATGTCTTCGGCAGCTTGAGGTGTGATTGTGGTGACCAGATTAGGATGTCTTTGCAAAGCATAGCTGAAGAAGGCCGAGGTGTTTTCCTTTATATGAGACAGGAGGGAAGAGGGATAGGATTCCATAATAAGCTCCGCGCCTATGCTCTCCAAGACCAAGGAATGGATACCGTAGAAGCTAATATAGCTTTAGGCTTCCCCCCTGATTTGAGAGGTTATGGAATAGGCGCTCAGATTTTAGCCAACATAGGTTTGCGCAATATTCGACTGCTTACTAATAACTCCAAAAAGGTAGTTGGGCTGGAAAGCTACGGACTTAGGATTGTAGAGACAGTGCCACTGCTAGCCCCACCCAACCCTTATAATATCCACTATTTGGAAACAAAGCAGAAGAAGTTAGGGCATCTGTTAGGCATACAGGAGGAAATCGATGGCTAAGCATTATGAAGGGCTATTACTAGGAAAGGGTCTCAAATTTGGCGTGGTTGTTTCCCGCTTTAACGAGTTGCTAACCACGAGGCTACTTGAAGGGGCGAGAGACGCTTTATTGCGTCATGGTGTCGATGAAGGAGACATTGATATTGCCTGGACACCAGGCTGTTTAGAAATCCCGCTCATAAGCAAAAAATTGGTCCAGAGTGGTAAATATGATGCTGTGATATGCCTTGGTGCAGTGATTCGTGGCGGGACTCCGCACTTTGAGTATATCGCTTCCGAGGTGAACAGGGGAATTGGCAGGGTAGGCTTAGACGCTGGTGTACCAGTAATACATGGTATAATTACCGCTGATAACCTGGAGCAGGCCATCCAGAGAGCTGGGGCTAAGGAGGGGAACAAAGGCTTTATTGCCGCAGTATGCGCTATCGAGATGGCAAATTTGGTTAAGACTATCCAGTGACTTTATAGACCTTGTCGCCTCGTCTCGCTCTATCAGGAATTTTTATGCCGATGAGGTCGCCACGCTTGCCTTCAGTGATATCAACCCGATCAATTTGCATGGATTCCACAACGAGTTCCATGTCTGTTGTGCTGCCCTTGATATGGATCTTATCACCTATTTTCAATGTACCGCTTAGCTCCACACCAGCTACTACAGGCCGGGCAAAGAAGTCACTCACCTCACCAATTTCTACTTCCGGCATTTCCAGATACCCCCT
>JAIWBQ010000147.1:0-9677 GCA_048633745.1 bacterium | reverse complement strand
AGCCGCCTTAATTCTTGCCCTGACTTTCTCAGAGCTTTCTGCGGACTTATCCTCTGTGAGTTTTTCGTAATCGATGTGGGGAACCTCAATAAAAATATCAATGCGGTCCAGCAATGGGCCGCTTATCCTCTTGTGATAGCGAGAAATCTCTCCTAGCGAGCATTTGCATTCCTTAAACGGATCGCCATAGTAGCCGCACGGGCAAGGATTCATGGCTGCCGCCAGCATAAAGCTAGCAGAGAAGGTAACAGTGCCGCGGGCGCGGCTGACTGTAACTGTTCTATCTTCCATTGGTTGGCGCAGCGATTCTAAGGAGGCATGTCCAAACTCGGGAAACTCGTCCAGAAAAAGCACTCCGTGGTGGCCTAGGCTTATCTCCCCGGGTCGTGGCCATTGCCCCCCTCCTACCAGACCGGCATGAGAGATGGTATAGTGAGGAGAACGAAAAGGGCGCTCCATAATGACAGGGGTATCTTGTGGCAATAGCCCACTGACACTGTAAATCTTGGTTACCTCTATAGCCTCCTCCATTGTTAGCTGAGGCAATATTGAGGGCAAGGAGCGAGCCAGCATGGTCTTGCCACTTCCTGGTGGTCCACACATAAGGATGTTGTGTCTTCCTGCCGCCGCTATCTCTAGAGCTCTCTTGGCATGCTCCTGTCCTTTAATGTAAGCAAGGTCAAAGGCGTAATTAGGATGGATTTCCTGCTGCCAGTTTGTCTCGTTGTGGTACTCTGAAATGTCTATTTCACCTTGAAGGTGAGTAACCAATTGAGCTAGCGATTCTGCGGGGAAAATATGTATGCCCTCTATTAAGGACGCCTCTTTGGCATCATCCAAAGGCACAAATACAGTGGACAGGCCTTTGTCCTTGGCTAGGGCTACCATGGGCAATACGCCATGAGTGTGACGTAGTTTACCATCGAGGGAGAGTTCTCCTAGGAAGACACTGTGAGATGGGTCAGCATTTAGTTGTCCTGAGCTGATTAGTATGCCTATGGCTATGGGCAGATCATAAGCGGGTCCTTCTTTTTTTAGGTCTGCTGGAGCTAGGTTGACAGTAATACGCCTGTTAGGGAACTTATAGTCGGAGTTTCTTATAGCTGACCTCACCCTTTCCCTCGCTTCCTGCACTGCCTTGTCTGGTAAGCCGACAATGGTAAACGAAGGTAAGCCAGGCGATATGTCAACCTCCACATCCACCAGGGCTCCTTCCAGCCCAACCACAGCACAACTTGTTACTTTGGCGAGCATTTTGCCTTTGGTAAATGAATTATCAATTATTTTCCTCTTATTGCGGCAGAGTCGCAATATTGCTGCCAATTATAGCAAGGAAATGTTTGACTGGCTATGTGCCTATAGCTACGGCGACAGCATATTGCTTACTATCGGAGAGACTGATGGAGACTTCTTGCAAGTTCAATTCTTTGGCTTTATTCTGAGCTTGCCCATAAAGTTTGACCGACGGTTTGCCATTATCATCAGTTAGAACCTCAATCTCACGCCAGGCAATGCCTCTCCCACCCGTACCCAGGACTTTCATCACCGCCTCTTTGGCAGCAAATCTGGCCGCTAAGGATAAAAATCTATTCCGGCAAATTTCAAGTTCGGCTTCGGTATAAATCCGGTTTAGAAAACGCTCTCCCCATTGTTTGATCGCTGATTCAACACGCTCTATCTCTACAATATCAACGCCAATAGATGTCACTTAGTCTCCTTATTATATATAAAGCCCTAAACAGGGATTGAACCCTAAACAATATCAGAACTCAAAGACAAAAAAGCAAAATTACAATTCAAAATGCAAAAATACTTCATTCCCTATTACATAATTATATACAGTGCAAATTTGTAGGCGCACCCTTGAATTCATTTTTAGTCTTTGCTCTTTTATCGTTTCACATATCTCAATTTGTTTAGAGTTTGCCTGTATCCTTTCCTAACAAATATTTATGTCGTTACATATGGGGCGCTTTGAGCAAGTTGATTAGCATAACTGACATAGCATCAAACTATAGGATAGGCAAGTATTGCTTGAGTTCATAGTCAGTTACTTGGCTACGGTAGTGATCCCAATCCACCTTTCTATTGTGGATAAAGGTATTGAATACATGCTCTCCCAAAGCCTTTCTAACTAGTTCACTATTCTCAGTAAGCTCAATAGCTTTCAATAAGCTGCCGGGAAGTGTACCTATGCCCTTTTCTTGCCGCTCTTGTTCAGACATTTCGAAGACATTTTTCTCCACGGGTGGTGGTGGTTCATATTCTTTCTCAATTCCTTCTAGCCCAGCAGCCAGCATGACGCTAAAAGCCAAATAGGGGTTACAGGCAGGGTCAGGAGACCTGTATTCAATCCTAGTAGCGTTTTCTTTTCCCGGCTGATATTCGGGTATCCTGATTAAATCAGCTCGGTTTCTCCTTGCCCAGGTGATGTATACCGGTGCTTCGTAGCCTGGGAGGAGACGCTTATAAGAATTTACCCACTGGTTGGTAACAGAGGTAATTTCGGGTGCATGCTTTAATAGGCCAGCGGCAAAATGTTTAGCTGTCCTGGATAGGTGCTGAGGGTCATCCTTATCAAAGAAGGCGTTTCTATCACCTTTAAACAGTGACATATGGACATGCATCCCGCTGCCATTTACACCAAACACAGGTTTGGGCATAAAAGTAGCGTAAACGCCATTGTTTTGAGCTACTTGCTTAACTACCAATCGATAAGTCATTACATTGTCAGCCATGGTCAAGGCATCAGTGTAACGTAAGTCTATTTCATGCTGGCTAGGGGCGACTTCGTGGTGGCTATACTCTACACCGATGCCTGTCTCCTCTAGGATAAGAATCGTCTCCCGCCTCAAGTCGGTAGCTATATCGGGAGGAGTTGCATCGAAGTAGCCTCCTTGATCCAAAAATTGTGTTGACTGCGAATTCTGGAAATAGAAATATTCCAGTTCGGGACCAACATAGAAGATGTAGCCCAAATCAGCGGCTTTTTGTAAATTTCCTTTCAGCACATATCTAGGGTCGCCCTCGAAAGGTTGTCCCCCAGGCCAACAAATATCGCAAAACATCCTGGCAGTTTGATGCTCCTTTGGTCGCCAGGGGAGGATTTGGAAAGTGGTTGGGTCGGGCAAAGCCACCATGTCGCTCTCATCAATACGAGCAAAGCCTTGAATAGATGAGCCATCAAACCCCATCCCCGATTCTAAAGCTGTCTCCAATTCCCCGAAGGTGATGGCAAAGCTTTTAAGAAAACCCAATATGTCGGTAAACCATAACCTTATGAATTTGACATCTTGTTCCCTGGCTATCTTAAGAACATATTCCTTGGCTTCGGCTCGATTTTTAGCAATCATCGCCCCTCCTAACTGTTGAATTAGTTGGCTGTCATCAAACCACAAATCGGAACTGAGGTCAATATTTGGCATCGGTTCCTTCAAATATTTAGATATCCCCAGTTTAGCCTGTGTATTGTTTCCAATATGTTACAGCCAGATTAAATCTATGTTACAAATACTCTTTTGCCCTTGTTTTAAAGCATGCTTTTAAGTTATTATAGAGCTTCCCCGTCCCTTTCTCCTGTTCTTACCTTAATTACGCTTTCCACAGGGTAGACGAAAATCTTGCCATCGCCAACTTCCCCAGTTTTGGCATGGGCTACAATGGCATCCACTATGCCTTCTACATCGCTGTCTTGAGCCACGATGTCCAGCTTGATTTTCTGGGGAAACTCCACCTCAAATGTTGTGCCGCGAAACTGTTGTTTAAGCCCTTTTTGCTTCCCTTGGCCCTCGACAGGAGTCTTTGTCATTCCTGGGTAGCCTGCTTGCTTTAAAGCTTCCTTCACTTCTTCAAATTTTTCTACTCTGATTATCGCTTCAATCTTTTTCATTTTCTCACACTTCCTTTATTCTGTATCGCAATTAACCTAAGTTTGCTTGGTAATAAAGTCGGGGTAGGCTGACATGCCATGTTCGGGGATATCCAATCCCTGAAGCTCCTCTTGCGGAGGAACGCGAATACCAAAGGCCTTGTCCATTAGCTTAAACACTAGATATCCTATGCCGAAAGCCCAGACGAAAACTACTACCATGCTGATAAACTGGGCAAGTAATTGTCCACCCCCTCCACCATAGAATAGCCCGGTAGCAAATGGTGGCTCAATAGTGTAATTACCGTATGTTCCATCAGCGAAGAAACCGACGCTGAGCAAGCTCCATAGCCCGCATGTACCATGTACGCTTATCGCACCTACAGGATCGTCTATTCCCTTGGATTCCAAGAATTTAACGCTGGCATACATTAACGCCCCGGCGATGAGTCCAATTACAATAGCTGCCCAGCCTTCTACCCAAGCACAAGAAGCAGTGATGGCAACCAAACCGGCTACGGCACCGTTTAAAGCCATACCTGTATCCCATTTTCCCGTCCTCCAGTGTGCTACGGCCATCGCTGATAATGCAGCAGCGGCAGCCGCCAGGTTGGTGTTGACAGCGATAACCGATATTCGCAAGTGATGTGCGCTGAATGTGCTGCCGGAGTTGAAGCCAAACCAGCCAAACCACAAGATAAAAACACCGAGGGAAGCCAGTGCTATACTGTGGCCGGGAATTGCTTGTGGCTTTCCATCTCTACCATATCTACCGAACCTGGGGCCGAGAACCATTGCCCCGGCCAAGCCGACGAAGCCACCAACAGCATGAACTACCCCTGAGCCAGCGAAATCCAGAGCACCCATGCCGAAGGGCAAATGGGAGAGCCAACCTCCACCCCAAACCCAGTGACCGTAGATGGGGAAAATGATGACACTCACCACGATGCTGTAGATGATATAAGCCTTGAACTTTAACCGTTCGGCAACAGCACCGGAAACGATGGTTGCAGCGGTGGCACAGAAGACCATCATCCAGAACATACTGAGATATTCATCTACGCCATAATAGCCACCGAGCATTAACCAGCCTTCTGTGCCCCAAAGGCCATGCCAATCTCCACCCATCATTATGGCGTAACCTACGAGGAAGAAGGCAATCGAGCCAACGGCAAGATCCATCAGGTTTTTGGTCATTAGATTGGTGACATTCTTGGCTCGGCAAAATCCCGCCTCTAGCATGGCAAACCCTGGCTGCATAAACAGCACCAAGAAAGCGCAAACCAGTATCCAGACATAATCTACTGCAGAAGCTGCTGTCCCCCCCAATCCGGTGGGGTCAGCAGCCAAAGCTACGCCTCTCGTCGCTGTCCACGCCAGCCATACGAGACAGACAAGGCCAAGAGTTAATCCCACTCGTATTAATATTCCCATCATTTTGCCTCTGATAAACATGGCTACCCTCCTTCGGCGGGCGGTGGCTGGATGTATCTCTTGCCAGCCTGGGTGGCAACGAGGTCCATAAGTTAAGAACTAGGTGTATATCTTTGGCCAGGGCCTGCCTTTTCATTTAGCAAGGATGATAGTAGCCAAATATTTCCAGAATATTACGATCAGGTTAAATTTGTGTTACAAAAGGGGAAATTGAGGTCACTTGGTTGTCACCCTGAGCGGTAGTGACGGATGTCTAGACTCTTCGTGGAGCTTATGCTGAGTGCTATGAGATTGCTTCGCTTTGCTCGCAATGACAGAAGGCGAAGGGGCCTAAAATAACAGGGAGGGTTGGTAAGCAAACTAGAGAAGTTTTGTTTTCCCGACGGAGTAATCAGGCGTTTTTCCTGAATCTATATCCTATATTCCTTACAGTATCGATGAAGGAATGATTTCTATCCTCAATCTTGCTCCTCAATCTTCTGACATGCACATCTACGGTTCTATCGCCACCGTAGTAGTCCCACCCCCAGACCTTATCAAGTAGAGCCTCACGAGTAAAAACCTTCCCTTGATTGCTTGCTAGGAACTTAAGTAATTGATACTCCTTGAATGTCAGTATTACTGGCGTACCGCCAACTGACACCTCGCACTTAGCTAAATCTATAACTAGGTCGCCACACTTAGTTATCTCTTCGCTGTCTATGCTCCCTTTCTGCCTCAGAATTCGCTTTATTCTTGCTATAACCTCAGGTGCCTCCCAAGGTTCGACCACAAAATCATCTATGCTGATACTGGTATCGAGGCTATCGAGTTTTTCTCTGGGGACGAGGGCAATGATGGGTATATTCCTCTCTTGCTTTATCCTTTGAGATAGTTCCCGCGCCTCTGCACCGATCCTTTGTTCCTCCATATTGAAGAACACCGAATCAAAAGCTTGCTTTGCAAGCTGTTCGATTGCCTTATCGTTATAAGGAGCTACCAGGCAGCTAAAGCCTCCCTGAGCAAGTTCCGAACTCAATTTTCTGACTTGCGGGCTTTCATTGGCTATGATAAAGATTCTAACCAAGGCTGCTCTCTGCATTTAGTAGGCGTAAAGTCTGCCATAAGGGCGGAGATAAAGAGGGAAAAGTTTAGTAAATCTGTGTTTCAATATCTCCTCAGCGTCGTAGCTAAAATAAGAAGCAAATTCGCCCACAATGTCATTCAAAATCAAGTGATCCTTCTCATCGAGTTCAGCGACACCCACCTCCTTACCTAGCTGAAATTCTTGAACATTCCCTCTGATGTAGATGACGCCGCCATGCATGCCAGTGCCGATGAAATTTGCTTTGTGCTGTTCTCCTTCTTTCAGGTTTAGCCCCAGGAGGATCAGGACTCCGCCCGCCATATATTCGCCAAAGAAATCCTGAGCTGTGCCACCGACTACCACCATCGGTTTTTTGTCTTGATACTCTTTCATGTGAATGCCCGCCCGATAGCCAACGTCTTCTCTAACGAATATCTTGCCTCCTCTAGCTGATAAGCCAAGGATATCCCCGGCATGACCATAAATGATTATTTCGCCGTTGTTCATAGTATTGCCGCAGCCATCCTGGGCATTACCGTGAACAATAATCCTGGGGCCATCCATAAAGGCTCCTAGATCGTTACCCGGAACGCCGAATATCTCAATCTCGACTGGCTTATCCAAATCTGTGCCAATGTATCTCTGGCCATAGAGATTTCGTAACTCAATCTTCTGAGTTCCATTTGATACTACTTCCCTCAATTTAGCATTGAGCTCCCGGTAGAAGATGCCGTGGGCATCTATTGTTACAACTTGAGATTGCTTTGCTTCGCTCGCAATGACGTTTGGTGCCTCTTCTTTCATCTTAGCTCCCTGCCATCCTTACTCCCAGGATTTCTAATTCAGTATCGGTAAGCCCCACGCCTCTCAGATGGAGACGATTGCCACGGAGACTTTCTAAGGCATTGATGCCCATGCCTCCCAGTATATCCTTGATCTCAAGGCTCCAGCCGCGGAGGAGGTTGGATAGCCGCCTAGCCCCGATATCAGGATTAACCCTCTTGGTTAGCGTAGGGTCTGGAGTGCAGATGCCCCAGGCACATTTTCCTGTGTGGCATTGCTGACATACGGTGCAACCGAGGGCGACAAGGGCAGCAGTCCCAATATAGACGGCATCGGCACCCAGAGCGATGGCTTTAGCTACATCGCCACTGTTTCTGATTCCGCCTGCGATTACAACAGAGGCTCGATTTCGGATACCCTCTTGTCTGAGGCGGTCGTCCACTGAGGCAAGTGCCAGTTCGATAGGGATGCCAACGTTGTCCCGGATGATCTTGGGCGCGGCTCCCGTAGAGCCTCGCAGCCCATCAAGGACTACAATGTCTGCTCCTGCTCTCACCATGCCACTGGCGATAGCTGCTGAGTTATGAACAGCAGCTATCTTCACTGATACTGGCTTAGTATAATTCGTGGCTTCCTTTAGAGCATAGATAAGCTGTGCTAGATCCTCAATGGAGTAAATGTCATGCTGTGGTGCCGGGGATAAAGCATCAGTGCCTTTAGGGATCATGCGGGTCATGGCCACCTCAGCGCTGACTTTCTCTCCGGGGAGGTGCCCTCCAATGCCAGGCTTAGCCCCCTGACCAATTTTAATTTCAACTACTCTGGCGGCATCAAGATATTCAGCATGAACGCCAAATCGTCCTGAAGCCACCTGGGCTATAGTGTTGTTCCCGTATTTATAGAGCTTGGGATGGAGTCCTCCCTCGCCTGTATTCCATAAGGTTCCCGCTTCAGTAGCAGCTCTGGCTAAGGATTCCTGTACGTTCAGGCTTACTGCACCGTAGGACATAGCTGAAAACATCACGGGAACCTCGATCTTGACCTGAGGAGCTAACTCCGTCTTGAGACTCAGCGAATCGAACTCAAACTCTATCCTGTCAGGTTTCTGTCCCAAATAGGTAGTTAACTCCATCGGCTCACGCAGTGGGTCAATGGAAGGATTGGTCACCTGGCTGGCATTAAGAACCAGGTGGTCCCAGTAAATGCGGTAGCCCTTATCATTCCCCATCCCAGTCAGAAGCACCCCGCCAGTTTCGGCTTGCTTGATAATGTCCTCGATTACCTCGGGGCGCCAATTGTAGTTTTCCCTGTAATCCAGTGGATTTGTTCTGATGGTCAAAGCAGTAGTGGGACAAAAAACCACGCACCTGTGGCAGCCAACACAATTCTCCTCATGGCTTCTTATTTCATCGTCCTCGACATCATAGGAATGCACATCAAAGGTACACTGGTTGACACACACCTCGCATCTGATACATCGAGAATCGTCTCTCTCCACTATGAATTTTGGCGGCAGATAAGTCTTCATCCTATCCTCTTCTTACAGGTATTCCCCTTTGAGCTAAATATTCTTTTGCCTGGCGAATTGAATAAATCTGGTAATGAAAGATGCTGGCGGCGAGAACAGCGTCAGCCTTGCCCTTGATCAAAGCCTCGTAGAGATGCTCCAAATTGCCTGCACCACCGCTGGCAATAACAGGCACTATTACTGCCTCACTAATAGCACGGGTCAATTCCAGGTCATATCCAGCTCGCTGGCCATCGGCATCCCAACTGGTAAGAAGCAATTCTCCGGCACCAAGAGCCACAGCTTGTTTAGCCCACTGAATAGCATCAATACCTGTTGGCGTTCGTCCTCCATGGGTGCATACCTCCCATTTGCTATCATTGCTGCTTTTTACCCGTTTAGCATCAATAGCCACCACAATGCATTGGCTTCCCAATTTCCTTGCTCCTTCGGTGATAAGCCCGGGATTTTGCACTACAGCAGTGTTGACGGATACCTTGTCAGCTCCAGCCCTTAGCATGCGATGCATATCCCTGATGCCCCGTAAGCCCCCACCGACAGTGAGGGGAATAAAAACCTGCTCTGATACCCGCTCAACAATGTCAACCATGATATCACGTCCCTCAGGGGTAGCACCGATGTCCAAGAAGACAAGCTCATCGGCGCTCTCCTTGTAGTAGAAAGCAGCCAACTCTACAGGGTCGCCAGCATCACGCAGCTGGGTAAAGCTAGTGCCTTTAACTACTCGTCCCTTGGTAACATCAAGGCAAGGAATAATCCTTTTAGTTAACATTTGCCTAAACCTTCTATTTAGCTAATCTTTATAAACCCTTTATTAGCGATTGCCACGTCGCTTGCGCTCCTCGCGATGACGGCAGGCTCAAGTGGTTTCTTCAAACTGCCTACAACAGGCTCACCACCCATCGGGATCCATGCGCTGTCAAGATCTGGGCAGATGAGGCGAATGGCTGATTCTTCAGAAGAAAGGTAAAGCACCGATCCCTTTGTTCCTACAGTGA
>JAIWBQ010000146.1:0-2311 GCA_048633745.1 bacterium | reverse complement strand
ATTCAGTATCTCCTACACCATGGACAGCGTGTTCTCGGCTAATATGTTTCAGCACGTCATATCCCATGACTGAACCAAATATACGTTCTATGCGTCTGCGAGTTTCAGCTTCATTGGCATCTTTCCTGGCTATATCCTCTATCATACTGCGGGCTTCTAAGATGGCTTTTTTGGTAGCTTTATCCAGACTAAGTCTAGGCATGAGTCACCTCCTTTACCGATACTACAATCATTCTATTTTGAGGTTATTTCACAAATCATCTTCCGTCCCAGTCTCGCCCTAAACATTCGGCGACGACTCCTATTATCTATTCTACCACCCCTGTCAACACCTTCATACACTTTTGTGGAGAATCTAGGCAAAGTCAGGTCTAGGGACATTATCAGGTAGTTCAGCAGAGGCAGTTGGCTATCCCAAACCTGGGCTTTCAAAAACGCAGTGCATCTGGGAGAGAGATAGTAAAACCCAAATAAGAGGGGCCGTTTCGGGGTAACGGGGGTATCAAGCTACCTTTGCCTTTACCACGAAGAATGAGCCAGATGCCCGAATCTTAGCCTCTCTGTGCATGTGAGGGGGAAAATCACATGAGGTCTCAGGCAATCCTCAGGCTTAACCGCCGTTAACCTGTTTATAGAGTTGGAGGGCGTCATCAAAGGTAAGCGATTTTGAGTACCTTTCAACCATTGAGATTGTTTCCCAGCCACCAAGTGATTGAACTACACGGGTAGATAGTCCACTCTGGACTTGCTGTACGCAGAACCCTCGTCTAAATGAGTGTGGGTTGCATTTGATGCCTGTCTCCTTGGCTAAGCGTTTCAGCATTGTCTGCATACCAGCGGCAGTTAGCTCCAAGTCTTTGTGAGTAGCGAAGTATCTCCTCACTTCACCATTGCCAGCTAAACATTTTCGATACTTGTTGCCCTTACCAAGGACAATTACCGTCCCTTCATTCCAGCTAAAATCTGAAGCCTTCACATTGGCAGCTTCCGATAGCCTCATACCTGAATACCACAACAGACTCAGTATGGCTTTATCTCGTTCACAATGGCAATGCTCTAGCAAGGTTTGTAGTTGCTCCTCACTTATTGCTGGAAGTAGCTTCTTCTGTCTTCTCGGTGGTAACACCTTTGACATTGGGTTAGTATCTAGGTAGTCATTGCCGTAAAGCCAATTACACAGTGTTTTGACACAGCGGTAATAGTTATGCTTGCCGTTTCTACAGGTCAAGCTGTTGAGATACTTGTTAATCGCTTCTGGGGTTAGTGGCTGACCAACAAGCCTGTCGAGAGCATAATGATATAGGGTGATGGTCTTTAGGCTCGTTCCGGATGCCCGTGACGCAAGGAACTCGCTAAGTAACGCCCTTGTGAACTCTTGTGAACTTCTGGCTTTGTGACGTGGTGGGCAGTACTGGATTTGAACCAGTGACCTCTTGCGTGTGAAGCAAGCGCTCTAACCGCTGAGCTAACCGCCCGAGATTACATTTTAGCCTGTAAATCCTCATCTGTAAAACTACTCTCCATCCAAGCAGAATGGCTAATCTTGATTCTAGCGTGACGCCAAGAGACTGCCATGTTATCATGATTGATTAGGATGGTTTGAGAATGCACAGTGATAGACTTGTGGTAATAGGTGGAGTAGCTGCAGGGATGAGTGCGGCTAGCAGATTCAGGAGAAACAAGCCTGAGACAGAAATTTTGGTTGTGCAAAAAGGACAATATGTCTCCTACGGTTCCTGCGGACTTCCCTACTTTACCTCAGGTTTGGTTAAGGATGTTCGAGGACTGGTAGTTTATGATGCCACCTTCTTCAAAGAGAAGAGAAATATCAATGTCCTGCAATGGCATGAAGCCACCAGGATAGACCCTGAAGAAAAGCTTGTCTTCGCTCGGAACCTTGAGCAAGGTAAGGAGCTGAAGCTGAGCTACGATAAGCTAGCAATATGTACCGGGGCTTTCCCCCCTAAGCCAGAGCTGCCCGGGGTCGAGCTCAAGAATATCTTTATCATCAGAACTGTGGAGGATGGAGTAGTTTTGAGAGACTTCATAGAGAAGGAAGCTCCCAAGAAGGTCGCCGTAATCGGTGCCGGCCCCATCGGACTGGAGATGGCAGAAGCCTTTAGCATGAGAGGCCTTGAGGTAACGGTGATAAAGAGGTCTGGGAGCATCTTGAAGATGTTTGACGATGATATGACAACTATGGTGGAGGTAGAGCTTCAGAGAAAAGGGGTTAATCTTGTCAAGGATGCTCTAATTCAGGGCTTTGAGAGTGATAAGGAGGGGAGGGTGAAAGCTGTAGTCCTTGCTGATA
>JAIWBQ010000145.1:0-3829 GCA_048633745.1 bacterium | reverse complement strand
AATGTCTTTTACAACCATCTGGTAGAGTTTCATCAAATTCTCCTTTACAGGCCCTCGAGCGCCTGCTCTAAATCTTCAGTCAAATCGTCAACGTTTTCCAAACCAACCGATAACCTGATCAGTTCATCGGTAATCCCCACCTTCTCCCTATAATCTTCTGGCATCGAGGCATGACTCATGGTAGCTGGATGCTCAGCAAGGGAAGCGACACCACCCAGCGATTCGGCCAGGGAAAAGGTCTTGAGCTTTCTTAGAAAGGTGTTAACGCCCTCGATACCACCTCTTAGTTCAAGTGAGACTACTCCACCAAATCCTTTCATCTGCCTTTTAGCGATTTCGTGTCCTGGATGGGACTCGAGTCCGGGATAAAGTACCCTCTTTACCTTGGGATGTCTCTTAAGGTAGTTTGTCACGGCAAGGGCATTCTCCTCATGTTGCTTCATCCTCACCGGGAGTGTCTCAATCCCACGAAGTACCAGCCAGCAGTCGAAGGGGGAAGCACAGGTTCCCATAGCATTAAGTAGAAATTGCACCCTCTGAGTTAGTTCATCGGTGGTGGTCACCACAGCGCCACCGACAACATCGCAGTGCCCGTTGAGATACTTGGTGGTAGAGTGGACAACAAGGTCAACTCCATATTCAATCGGCCTTAAGAAATATGGGGTGGCAAAGGTATTATCTATTACTGTCAGTAGCTTATGCCTCTTAGCAATGTCAACTACCATCTCAATGTCAACGATGTTGAGCAGCGGATTGGAAGGGGTCTCTAGCCACAACATCCTGGTATTAGGCTTTATTGCCTCCTCAATTCTTTCCCGGTCGTTCAGTCTAAGAAACGTGAACTCCAGTCCGAAGGCACTCAGCACATTCTGAAATAACCTGTAGGTTCCTCCATAGACATCATCCCCCGAGATTACATGGTCGCCTGTTTTTAAAAGGTGCATAACCGTCGTCTCAGCTGCCATTCCCGTGGCGAAGGCAAACCCGGCTTTCCCTCCTTCAAGTTGAGCGATAGTATCTTCCAGAACCTTCCTTGTTGGGTTTGCCGTGCGGGAGTAATTCCACCCCCTTGTCTTGCCTACGTCCTCAAACACAAATGTTGATGTCTGGTAGACAGGCACTGAGATGGCGCCGGTTGCCGCATCCGGCCGGTTCCCGGCATGAATAGCGGTCGTTTCAAATTTCATATTCCCCCTCCCTGGCTGAATACCGATTCTATAATTATCCTCTCCTCTAATTCACCATCTTCTGGAGAGGGTATTCCGCTGGTGCTCTCCAATCTTCTCAGGCGTTCCTCCAGCTTGTCCTGTTCCGCCAAGACAAACCTGATGGCTCCCGCCACGGGGTCAGGTAAGTTCCCATGCTCTAGGTTCATGAGCGGGTTTTGGTGGTCATCCGTCATTCTTCCCGGAACTCCTACCACTGTGGCTCCGGGAGGCACCGACTTTACCACCACTGAGCCGGCTCCAACCCGGGCTCCATCTCCTATTGCGATAGCCCCCAGGGCTACTGCACCGGTCCCCATCACCACATTATTGCCGATGCTGGGGTGGCGTTTCCCTTTCTTCAAGGTTGTCCCACCCAGGGCAACCCCTTGATACAGCAAGACGTCATCCCCAATCTCGGCTGTCTCACCGATGACTACTCCCATCCCATGGTCGACAAAGAACCTTCTGCCGATTTTGGCTGCAGGGTGAATTTCGATGCTGGTTAGGAAGCGATTGATATGGGACAGGAAACGAGCCAGGAGGCGTAGCTTGTGCCGCCACAGGAAGTGTTCGAAGCGGTGAAACCAGAGGGCATGGAGGCCAGGATAGAAGAAGATGACCTCCCACGTATTCCTCGCCGCTGGATCCTTGGCAAAAACCGTTTGAATATCTTCTCTTAATGTCTTGAACATGATACTGCCCTTTCCTTTTTATGGACCTGGTGTCGTCTGATAAAGCCCCTGAAAGAGCCAGGTGGACAGGTAGCGCTCGCCAGTGTCAGGCAAAACCACCACGATAAGCTTGCCTTCGTTTTCCAACCTTTTGGCTACTTCCAATGCTGCCCAGGTTGCTGCACCTGAGGATATGCCAGCCAGTATTCCTTCCTCTTTGGCTAATCTTCTGGCCATTATTCCCGCATCTTCATTGGTGACCTTAATAATTTCATCGATTAAATCTAATCTCAAAACACCAGGGACAAATCCAGCCCCGATACCCTGAATCTTGTGGGCTCCTGGCTTCCCCCCAGAAAGAACCGGAGAATCAATCGGCTCAACGGCAATAGCTTTAAATCCAGGCTTCCTGGGTTTGATTATTTCGGCTACCCCGGTAATCGTCCCGCCAGTTCCCACTCCGGAGACTAAAATATCCACTTTCCCATCGGTATCCCTCCAGATCTCCTCGGCTGTGGTCAGCAGGTGCACCTCTGGATTTGCCGGGTTGTTAAACTGCTGGGGCATAAAGTAATTGGGATTTTCTGTCACCAATTGTTCAGCTTTCCTCACTGCTCCTGGCATCCCCTCAACCCCAGGGGTCAAGACCAGTTCAGCACCGAAAACACTCAAGAGCTGCCTCCGCTCCAGGGACATGGTATCGGGCATGGTGAGGATAAGCCTGTATCCCCTGGCAGCGCAGACGAAAGCTAGAGCGATTCCAGTGTTGCCACTGGTGGGCTCGACGATCACCGTATCCTTGTTAATTAGCCCCTTCTCCTCGGCATCAACAATCATTGATACCCCAATTCTGTCCTTCACACTTCCCAGGGGATTAAAGGACTCAAGCTTAGCCACTACCTCTGCCTTCACCCCCTGGGGTATCCGGTTCAATCTGACTAGAGGTGTATTCCCGATGAGCTCGGTAGAATCCTTGGCTATGCCTCTGATTAGCTTCGGTATCTCTAGCGTCTTGTACTGAAGCTTCTCCGCTTTTTGAATTATCTCTGCCATCTTGATTTCCTCCTTATGTTAATCTTTCAACCCGTTCGAGCTACCAATCTAGTAAACCTATATGTTGTACATCATCTTTTTGGGACGCTCTTTTCTTTTTTGCCGCTCAACTAAATCCTGCAGGGTTGTAGACTCCAAAAGCTCATCCATTACTTTCTTCATCTCGCCCCAGATATCCCGGGTAACACAAAAGTTGGAGCGGGGACATATCTTAGGATTATTGACACAGTCCGCTGGTGCAATGGAGCCTTCGAGAAGTTGAAGCACTTCACTGAGCTTAATCTCCTGAGGATCCTTGAGTAGCGAGACACCACCCCGAGCCCCCCGGGTGCTCCTTATTAGGCCAGCAGCCACAAGGGGGGTAATTAGATGCTCCAGATATGGCAGTGAAATCTCCTGCCTTTGGGCAATGTCTTTTAGTAGCACTATGCCTTCACCTGATTGAAGGGCCAAATCCAGAAGCGCCCTGGTTCCATACCTCGCTCTCGTAGAAAGCTTCATTGCTCACCCCTTTTGTTGACGAAAGTAATTAACATAGTATACAATATCATGGGAAGAAAAAGTTGTCAAGAGCCGGAAAAAATTTGCCGCCTTAGAGTGCGTTAAATTGCCTGAATAAAGTTGAGATAGATGTTAACATCATCTGGAGCATAAGGAGGATAAGAATGAAGGTGTTTAATACCTTATCTAGGCAAAAGGAAGAGTTTCATGCCCGCGGCGAAGTGGTGACCATGTATGTGTGCGGGATTACTCCTTATGACGAGTGCCAGATTGGGCATGCCATGACTTACATAATCTTCGATGTAATCAGGCGTTATCTAAGATTCAAAGGCTATGAGGTCAAGTATGTGCAAAACTTTACTGACATCGATGATAAGATTATAGAGCGTGCTAATC
>JAIWBQ010000144.1:0-7254 GCA_048633745.1 bacterium | reverse complement strand
TTTCGTCGAAAAGCTCCGCCACCAGCTCCAGCCCTGGCTCCTCAACCTCTGCCTACGCCGCAGACCACAGTTGTGATGATCGGCGATACATCGAAACCGCAATCTCAAACGACTAGGGAACAGCTCTTGGAGAAACTTAGCGAGCTTCTGGAGAAATATGAAGAGGAAATAAAGGTTTCGGTATTAACAGAGCAAGCCGGAGAGTTGGGTGAGGGCGAAAGCAGCGAAGGAAGGCAGATGCTACCAATGCCGGGTACCATCATAGATCAAGAGTCACTGTGCAGTTTTACGGCGAGAAAACTACTAAGAGTCGTTACCGGCAGCTGGAGGCAAGTGGAAACTGAAGCCACGTCTTCTGCTCCCAGCGGCGAAGGGCCACAAGCGACTCAGGGTAGCCAGGTCGTGGTCTGGGCACGCGATATATACAATGAGTGGGAAATCCTCTCCTGCTTTCTAGCTACCGGTCACCCCGGAAACCATCAGGGCAACTTCCGCATAGTGTATACAATGCTAAATACCATCACAGAGGAGAAAGCCTTTAGCTCCGGGGAAGAGGTTACTCCACCCGAACCCCACTTCACTGACGGTATGCCGGAGGTAGAGATAGCCACCGATCAGGTAATCTCTCTTAGCCAGCTACCTACCGAAGAACTGCCATAACAAGCATAGTTCTCTTTTCAATGGCTGCGAGTGAGTAGGGGAGTGTCACTATGGTGTTTCCTGAGTGGTTGGGAATCCTTCCCTCTCCCATTGATTAATCCCACCCAACATATTGTAGACTTCTCTGAAATTGAGCTCCTTCATTATAAGTAAAGCGTATTTGCTCACCTCTATAACTGTAAATCTGCAACAAGTTCTCTGTTCTCTTAGGGAATAAATGAGATAGGTTGTATTCTTACTCAGCTTATCAAGCTCATCCCTGAAAGTTTCAGAATAGTAATCTAAATTGATAGCACCTTCTATATGCTCTTCGGTGAATTCCCCCGGAGTTCGCACATCAATAATTACAAAATCTGGATTATCCTGGTTTTCCTGTATCAAGGTAAATGCTTCTTGCGGAGCAATGCCTTCAATTATCTGGACTGGTGTTTCCTGACGCTGAGCCTCAACTTCTTTACCGATGCAACCTCCCGTTAACATAACTCCACCAACCAGTGATACCAAGGGGACCAGTATCTTTAAGTTTTTAGACTCTTTTTGCCACAACTTATCACCGCCCCTTTCTTTTAGTATTGAAAAACATCCTTTGACCATGCCGATTATCTATTGCTGCAACTATTAACCATAACTTAGCCTTCTTCTATTACTTGCGCTCTACGATCATAGCCATTCCTTGCCCACCACCAATACAGAGTGTTGCCAGACCAAATTTAAGATCTCGGCGCACCATTTCATGGGTAAGGGTAACCAGGATTCTAGCCCCGGTACAGCCTATGGGGTGACCTAACGAAATTCCACTGCCGTGCGGGTTTGTTTTTCCTAAATCCAGGCCCAATTCCCTGATTACAGCAATCGCTTGAGAGGCAAAGGCTTCGTTTAATTCAACCAGGTCGATATCCTCTAGACTGAGTTCAGCTAATTTCAGTACTTTCTTGGTCACTGGAATCGGTCCCAAACCCATATAGGCTGGGTCGAGACCAGCAGAGGCGTAGGACCTTAAAGTAGCCATCGGCTCGAGCCCAAGCTCCATGGCTTTTTCTTCTGACATTATCAATAGGGCGGCGGCTCCGTCGGTTATGCCCGAGGCATTACCGGCAGTCACACCTCCACCCTGTTTGAATACCGGAGGCAGCTTGGCCAAGGCCTCCATAGAGGTTTCCCTTGGGTGTTCGTCGGTGCTAAATAGTCCGGGTGCTCTTTTCTGATTCACCTCAACAGGGACTATCTCCCGCTGAAATATGCCGTTCTTTATCGCCGATAGGGCTCTCTGGTTGCTCGCCAAGGCGAGTTCGTCCTGTTCTTTTCTGGATATGCCATACTTTTCAGCTATATTCTCCGCCGTTACCCCCATGTGATAATCAAGGAGTGTTTCCCACAATCCATCGTGGACCATACCATCAATTAGCTCGGTGTTAAACATTCTGGCTCCCCATCTGGCTTTAGGCATATAGTAGGGAACGGCGCTCATGTTTTCCATGCCACCGGCAATAATCACATCAGCATCACCAGCCGCTATCGCTTGGGCAGCTAAGGCTACGGACTTCATCCCCGAGGCGCAGACCATGTTTACCGTATAGGCGGGCGTCTCCTTGGGGATACCAGCATAGATTGCCGACTGACGGGCAACATTCTGCCCTTGACCGGCCTGAAGAACATTACCCATGATGACTTCATCAACTCTTACCTCTCTTAGAGAATCGTCCCAGTCAGCGTACCTCCCCTCCAGCTCAATCAAACCAACATCCTTAACCGCCTCAGGGGCATAGCTTGGGGCTTCGGGGCCTCTCTTGGGGCACAGGCCAGCCTTCCTTAGCACTTCCTTGATGACAAAGCTACCTAGCTTTACTGCCGGTGTATCTTTCAGAGTTCCGCCATAATTACCTATGGCTGTTCTCACTCCGCTGACAATAACAACTCTTCTCATGGCATTTCTCCTCTAGATACTAATCACTTACATTGTGGTGGTGAAGTGCTTGAGGATTACCCCAGGTAGTGGCCTGATATCTAGTGTATCCAGCTGTATCAACGCTCCTGCATTGATTAACCTTGTAGTTTTTAGACATGGCACTGCTGCGATGGGACGTGGATTGAGTTCATTAGCCTTTCGAACCTAAGCGTAACCCCCCGCTGATATAGAATACCTCCCCAGCCAGAGCCTCGTTGCGATAGACTTCAGCCACTAAGGAGGCTACCTCTTCAGGTTGTATCAGACGTCCGATGGGGACCTGCTGCAATAATTTATCAAGCGCTCCGGGATCCATAGCCTCGACCATAGGTGTGGCTACATACCCAGGAGCTATGGCTACGCAGCGAATTTTGTGAGCAAGATTCCTTCTAAAAAACTCGGCAGCAATCACTTTGGGCATCACCGATACAGCAGCCTTGGTTGAGGAGTAATTGACTTGCCCGGCAGTGCCCAAGGAACCGATTGAGGAAAACAGACATATTAACCCTTTGCAGCCCAGGTTAATCATTTGTTCAGCGCACTCCCTCACAGTTAAGAAAGTGCCGGTAAGATTGATATCCAACACCGATTTAAATTGCTCAAGCGACATCTTTTTGACTACCTTCCCCGTATCCCTATCAGGGGAAAGCATGAGCCCATCCTTGGTGATACCGGCACAGGTGGCAACGAGATTGATAGCTCCAAATTTCTCTACAGCTAATTGCGCTAGACGATGGTTGTCCTCTTCCTTAGTCACATCACAAACAGTAGTGGCCACCTCTCCCCCCATACCCTGAATATCCTTCTTCACTCGGGAAAGACCTTCAGAGGCAACATCAGCCAAAACTACCTTACCGCCGTGACTGACCCAGTGCATAGCCAAGGTTCTACCAATACCACTACACCCCCCGGTAATCACAGCAACCGAGCCCGATATTTCTAGCATTTGTTACCCCCCCTCTCTACGTTCTACTGACTAAACTACTTTTACTTGACAAGGCCTTCATATAAATGCCGCTTGTCGATAACTCTTTTTGCCTTAAATTGAGTTCTCTCTAAGGTGCCTGGATCAAGTATCTCAACTACTGACCGGAGCCCGCGTGTTTTTAGTTCGGCCTCAAGCGTTTTCTTTAGCTGAGGAACGCTATCACTACCCACACCTTCAGCACGTTCTGCCTGTACAGCAAGCTCGTCCATAATTCCTTCCCTGGTGATAATGATACGATATTCGTCACCTAGCCCCCTGATGCCCCTGACCACATCTTCTATAGCACTGGGGTAAACATTCTCCCCTCTTACCACAAACATATCATCTGTCCTGCCGTATATACCTTTAGGTAATCGAGGATAAGTTCGCCCACAAGGGCATGGCTCGTTAACCCATAAGGTGAGGTCACCCGCCCAGAAACGGATCATAGGCTGTGAGGTACGCTCTAAATGGGTATAAACGATGGCACCCTCCTTTCCATAGGGTACTCTTTTCTTGGTAATCGGGTCTACCAGTTCGGCATAGGTTATATCCTGCCAGAGGTGCATTCCCTGCCGACATTCGCATTCACAATTGGTCATCCAGGGTGCCATTTCGGCGGTAGCACCTGAATCAATGCAAATGCCGCCGTAAGTTTCCTCAATCCGCTTTTTGGTGGAGGGGATACCCGACCCAGGCTCGCCTGAGAAAAAAAGGATGCGAAAATTAAAATCCTTGGCTGGGTCGATTCCCCTGACTTTAGCCCTTTCGGCTATATAAAGGCCATAAGAAGGCGTTCCGTAGAATACAGTTGGTTTTATCTCTATTATCCAATCGATTGCCCTATCGGTCTGCCCCGGAATGCCGGCGCCAAATGGAAAGCCGACAGCACCCAAACGCTCAGACCCCAGCAATGCTCCCCAGCTTCCCCAATAGAGAATAAAAGGAGAGGCGATGAAGACGATGTCATCTTGTCGGATTCCAAACCCCCACATTGTTCTGGCATGGGCTTCTGCAATGCGTTCCAAATCATCCTTACTGATGCCGAAAGCCGTGGGTCTACCCGTAGTTCCGGAAGTTCCCTGTATCCGGGTGATATCCTTGAAACCTATACCACAGATGTTACTACCAAAGGGAGGGTCTTCCTTCTGGTCTTGGCGAATTTCCTCCTTAGTTAAAAAGGGAAGCCGCTCAAAATCTTCCAGCGATTGAATATCCTCCGGTTTTATCCCGGCTTCACCCCATTTTTTATGGTACAAAGCAGACCTGTCATAGGCATACTTGAGCTGTGCCTTGAGCTTGGGTAAAATTACTTTCTGCTCCCGCTCTTCAGGATCCATAGTTTCCAAGTTCTTATTCCAATATTTGGCATCCGGTGGTGGAACATAGGAGCGGTCATATTTTGGTGGCCAGTAATCTAACATAAGCACCTCCTCGTGGTAGATCTCCGTGTCGTTAAATTCAGCTATCTATTGATAACGCCAACCAGTTTTGCCGTACTGGATTCATGTCTTACGGAATTACACATTCAATCGAACTGCTCAACTGCACCAGTGAACTGAGACTATCAAGCAAGCTTACTGGATAGGGATTCTTCGATAGACGATATTATTTCTTCGCTCGTTGTCCCAGGTGTAAACACCCCATCAAACCCAACTTCCTGCAGGCTCACAACATCTTCGGGTGGAATAACCCCACCAATCTGAAACACCACACGCTCCTTAAGCTCCTCTTGTTTAGCCTTTGCCATAAGCTCGCTACTCAGCGACAAGTGCGCACCTCCCAGAGAACTTACTCCAATGACGTCAACGTCTTCTTGAATGGCTACTTCAATTATTTCCTCTGGAAGTGCATTACCGATATAAATGACCTCCATGCCTGCATTTCTTAAGACTCTGGCTACGGTGATAATCCCTCGATTGTGAACGTCTAATCCTAGTTTCGACAGTAGCACCTTAGTCTTCCTAGCCATGATACATCAGCACCTCCCTTCCTTATCGCCCAACGCTATTCTGAAAATAAAAACACCCCCATTCCTACTACAGCGTACGTGGTTTCCACAGCCCATAAGCCCGCTTAAACACCTCAAACATTTCACCTTCTGAGCAATCAGCCCGAGCACAGGCAAGGGTATAAGGTACTATGTTCCCCCCTCTTTTACAAGCTTCCAAGAGGGCAGTGAGGGCACTATTCACCTTCTCATTGTCTCTTGTCTTCTTGAGCTTTACTAATCTTGCCTTTTGCTTTTCTTCCACATCCTTGGGATACCGAAAGACTGAAATGGGAGGGGCTTCACTGGAAGCTTTGTGATAATTAACGCCGACTAGTTTTATCTCACCCCGCTCGATTCTGCTTTGCTCACGGGAGAAATAGTCGGCAATTCTTCCCTGTAACCAGCCGTTTTCTATAGAGGCGACGTAACCACCAAGCCTCTCAATCTTATCCAACTCATCGAGAACTCTTGCTTCAATGTCGTCGGTAAGAGCCTCTACATAGAAAGAGCCGCCAAGGGGGTCGACTACTTCAGTAACTCCGGTCTCTGCTTCAATAACTTGCTGGGTCCGCAGTGATAATAATGCGGCTTCCTCTGAAGGCGCAGCGTAGGCCTCGTCGTAAGAGTCCACATGTAGCGACTGAGCACCGCCCAATACAGCAGACAAGGCATGATAGGCAGCCCTCACAACATTATTCATTGGTTCCTGCCTCGCTAACGAAACACCCGATGTCTGGACGTGATATCTCATCCACATCGACCTCGCGTTCTTCCCATTAAACCTGTACTTTATGATCTTGTGCCACAGTCTTCTAACTGCTCTTAACCTGGCAACCTCTTCAAAGAAATCACTGGCTACAGACCAGAAGAAGGCTAACCGGGGTGCTACCCAATCGACATCATGCCCTCGTCTAAGGATTTCTTCAATGGTTTCGATACCGTTGGCAATAGCTACTGCCATCTCAGTGACACCTGAAGCACCAAACTCTCGGAGGTTATAGCCGTTGTAGGTAATTGGGTCCCATTTTGGTACGTTTTGTCTTATGAATTCAATGTTGTCGCACTGTAGCCTAAAACAATCTCGGGGTGGTATATATTCCAGCCCACTACGGACCGCTTCTTCCAGAGTTGTGTCGTTCTGCACGCTACCACGCAGCGTGTCCCACGGGATACCTCGCCGCTCGGCCAGTGCCAGATACATGGGGAATAATATTGCAGTATTTGAGGGATAATGGGTAACGATTGAAACAGTAACCTTATCAAGCGGAATATCCTTAAACAGCAGGTCCATATCCTCTACTGAATCAATGGCGACGCCACACATGCCAACCTGGCCTCTAGATACTGGATTAGTAGAGTCGTACATTTGAATTGTAGGCAAGTCAAAAACGATGTTCAGCCCACTAGCACCATGATCCAGCATGAATTTTATTCTCTGATTAGTGTCTTCAGCTTGCCCAAAGCCGGTTAGCTGGCGCATAGTGAAGTCCCGGCCCCGGTACATATTGGCATGGATACCTCTAGTAAAGGGCTGTACTCCTGAGTTACCCAGGTCTTCGGCATAATCAAAATCGGGGATGCTGAGCGGCGTATAGAGCAATTCCCTGGGAATGTCAGACCCTATAATTGTATGAGGAGTTACACGCCATGCCTTACGATCTTTCTCAGGAACTTCCGTATTCTTCCAGC
>JAIWBQ010000143.1:0-7305 GCA_048633745.1 bacterium | reverse complement strand
CCGACGGCTATATGAACAAGATTGTCACTGATTTAAATCTTCCTCCAGCCGAAACAGCTATGCTACTGACTGGAGCAGATATGGATAACCTTGCTCTTAGAAAGGAGGAATACCAGGAGTTTAAAATAGTCGTCGTGGTTACTGCAGGAACAAAATCTAATGCCCAAAGGATAGGTGTTGATGGGGCAGGAAGCCTGGAAAGAGAGGGAGAGTTTGAAACTTTGGGCACTATTAACGTGATTGTCTTAACCAATGCCTCGCTCTCGGATGGGGCAATGGCTCGAGGGGTTATTACTTTAACTGAGGCAAAAGTAATCGCCTTTGAAGATATGGATATCAGGAGCTCTTACGATCCTGAGATTCGAGCCACTGGCACGGGAACTGATAACGCCATAATAGTCTCTGGCGAAGGACCGAGGATAGATTATCTGGGCGGACATGCTAAGATGGGAGAGCTTATGGCCAGGGCAGTAACTTCAGCAGTGAAAGAAGCTATATTCAAAGAAGATGGAATGAAAATGCCATGATTGAGCTAAATGACATCAGTTTAGGCTACGACCATCAAGCCATCTTGAGTAATGTGAATATGAAGGCAATGCCAGGCCAAATAATAGGCCTCGTCGGCCCCAATGGCTCGGGGAAGTCAACGTTAATTAAGGGAATGACTCGGGTGATCGATCTTTTCTCCGGGCATATCTTAATTGATGGTCACGATATAAAAACTATTAAGAGAGACGAACTTGCTCGCCTTATTGCCACAGTGCCGCAAAATCCTGTTTTGCCTGAGGCTTTTACTGCTTTTGAAGTGGTGCTTATGGGACGAACGCCTCACCTTGGGCTTCTCCGCTACGAGGGGGGAAAGGATTTGGATATTACCTGGCAAGCAATGGAGGCGACGCATACACAATTCTTTGCTGAGCGCAGAGTAAGTGAGCTCTCTGGAGGAGAGAGGCAGAGGCTTATTATCGCTCGGGCATTGACCCAGCAGCCAAGGGTGATCCTCCTTGACGAGCCAACTGCACATCTGGACATAAACCATCAAGTCGAGATTCTCAATTTGGTTAAGAGCCTTTGCCTGGAGCAAAGTTTGACCGTCATTGCTGCCTTACATGATTTGAATTTAGCCGCTCAATATTGTGATTGGATGGTCATGCTAAATGGTGGGAAAATTTACGCTGAAGGAACACCAGCCAATGTGCTCACAGCTCAGAATATTAAGAGGGTTTACGGAGCTGAAGTATGTGTTTATCCCCATCCTATTAACAAGTTACCTACCACTCTTATTACGGCAGGCGGAGGCGAAGAAAGAAAGAGAGCTCAAATTCCACAGTAGAGAAAGACCATGGAACTTCTGCTTATTCTGCTCATGGCTCTGGCAATCGATCTTCTGCTTGGGGAACCACCTCGAGCCGTACACCCCGTGGTGTGGATGGGAAAAACAATCTCCTTTTGGGAGAGGTTTGCCCCTTCTGAGCATAGCGAAGAATCTAGCACACGGTCCCAACTGGTTTATGGTGGTGGCATGGCTTTGCTTACCATTTCCATCTTCACTTCAGCCGTTTATTTTCTTCTCCTTTATGTGAATGAGCTTAGCTCCATAGCCTATATAATTGTCGGCGCTTTGTTGCTGAAATCAACGTTCTCTTTAAGGGGATTGCGCAGGAGTGCCCTTGAGATTAAGGCGCTTTTAGCCAAGGATAATCTAGAGGAGGCTCGGGTCAGGATGCCTGCTCTGGTCAGTCGTGGGACACAAACTTTGGGAAAGCCGGCGCTGGTCTCAGCCACGATAGAATCCGTGGCAGAGAACGTGAGTGATAGCTTTGTTGCTCCTCTATTCTACTTCCTGATTTTTGGTGTGCCTGGTGCCGTAGCTTATCGAGTGGTAAATACCTTGGATGCTATGATTGGCTATCATGGGAAATATGAGTATTTAGGCAAAGTTGCTGCCAGATTGGACGACATCTTGAATTTCATCCCAGCGCGGATCTCGGGGCTACTGCTAGTGATAGCTGCCCGCTTATGTAAGAAAGATAGCAGGAACGCCTGGCAAATTATGCTTCGCGATCATGGTAAGACTGAGAGCCCTAATGCCGGCTGGCCCATGAGCGCTATGGCAGGGGCAATTAGAACACGGCTGGAGAAAGTGAGCTGCTATTCCTTGGGTGAAGTTAATACCCCCCTGTCCCCCCAACTTATTGCCGCTGGAGTAAAGTTAGCCGATATAGCTGCCGTGCTGTGGGTGTCGTTCTATTTAATTGTGGGGGTGACGTATTTTGTCTTTGTTGCCTAGGCCGGAAATACGGGACATGCCAATCTGTCAGCATGGAGGGATTGACTATGGCGAGGTGGAAATGCTGGGCATCGCTCCTCAAGATATTCTTGATTTCAGTGCCAATCTAAACCCTTTTGGCCCACCGCCGGGAGTAATGGAAACACTAAGCGAAGTAGATATCGTCCATTATCCTGATTCTGAGGCAAGCTATCTAAGGCGTTCCTTAGCTGAGAGATTAGAGATAAAAATGGAGAATATATTGGTTGGTAGTGGTTCCACCGAGCTAATACGCCTTGCTGCTCTAGCCTATTTTGGCAGAGGGGATCAGGTTCTCATCATTGAGCCCACCTTCGGTGAGTATGAGCTTGCCTGTCGCATTGCTGGGGCATCTGTTGTAAAACAGCAGCTTTCAGCGACAGATGCCTTTCTGTTAGACGTAGATGAAACTGTTAAGTTGATTAAGCAACATCGTTCCAAAGGCATCTTTATCTGTAACCCTAATAATCCTACCGGACGGTATTTCCCACGAGCAGATTTCGAGAAGATTCTGGATGCTGGTAAGGATTCTTTAGTAGTCTTGGACGAGGCTTATGTTAGCTTCGTGGATAACCCCTGGTCATCTCTGGATTTTGTGGCACATTCGTCATTGCAAGTGGAGCGAAGCAATTCCCTTGTCTTGCGCTCTATGACCAAGGACTATGCCATGGCAGGACTTCGCTTGGGCTATGGAGTGGCAAAAGAGGAAATTATTGCCACCCTCCGCCGCATCTGTCCACCCTGGAATGTCAATGCTCTAGCCCAAAAAGCAGGCATTATGGCTATAGCCAGGGAGGGGTATTTGGAGCGATGTCAGGCTGAGCTTAGAGAGGCGAGGAACTATCTTGTGGCAGAGTTTTCTCGTCTCGGCTTACCGCCGCTCCCTTCGGAAGCAAATTTCTTTCTAATCGAGGTCGGAGATGCTCCGGGTTTCCGGCATGAGTTACTTAAGCGAGGGATATTGGTGCGTGATTGTAGCTCGTTTGGCCTTCCCCAATATATTCGCATTGCACCCCGCACCCTGCCCGAATGCCAAAGACTAGTCGCTGTTATTAAGGAGATGAGAGACAGGTGATCAAGATGCGGGCCAAGACTTTGATGATACAGGGGACCTCTTCCTCGGTAGGCAAGAGCATTCTAGTGACCGCCCTCTGCTGCATTTTCAAGCAGGATGGCTTCCGCGTGGCGCCCTTTAAGGCACAGAATATGTCGCTAAACTCTTTCGTTACTAAAGATGGGGGCGAGATGGGGCGGGCTCAGGTGGTGCAGGCAGAAGCAGCGGGGATCGAGCCCAGTGTGGACATGAATCCCATATTACTCAAGCCAGAGGCAGACGCCAAGTCTCAGGTAATCGTTCACGGCAAGGTGTCAAAAACCATCTCTGCCGAGAAGTATTATCGTTACACCCCCTCTTTACTGAAGGCAGTAGAAGACTCGCTAAACCGTCTGTGTTCTGCCTATGATATGGTGGTCATAGAGGGAGCGGGAAGCCCGGCGGAGATAAACCTCAAGACAAGGGAGATAGTCAATATGCGAGTAGCGAGGATGGCTTGTGCCCCTGTCCTTCTAGTAGGAGACATTGACAGGGGAGGGGTATTTGCCTCATTGGTAGGCACCCTAGAGCTGCTGGAGGAAGAAGAGCGTAACTACATTAAGGGTTTCATTATTAACAAATTCCGCGGCGATTTGAGGCTGCTTCAGCCGGGACTTGAGCTTCTTGAAGAACGCACTGCAAAGCCTGTCCTCGGCGTAGTACCTTACTTTCGGGACATCGCCATTGCACAGGAGGACTCGGTCTATCTTGAGGAGAGGGTTGAGAATATGCCGTCGGCTGACCTGGATATCGCCATTATCCACCTTCCCCATATCTCTAACTACGACGATTTTGACCCACTGGAGGAGGAAGGTTGCCGAGTGCGCTATATTGCTGATCTTTGCCAGTTGGGCACCCCCGACCTTATCATCCTGCCTGGCACCAAGAGCACTATTAGCGACCTTCTCTATCTCTGGCGCTCGGGATTAGCTGAAAATATTATTCAGCAGGCGAGGAACAGCACACCGGTGGTGGGCATCTGTGGCGGTTACCAGATGCTGGGGAGAAGCCTTCACGATCCAGATGCTGTGGAATCATCAGAGGATGGTGCTCTAGGATTGGGGCTGCTGGATGTGGTGACCACTTTTGCTCTGGAGAAATCCACCACTCAAGTCAAGGCGCGGGTGGTGACCAATCGAGGGTTGCTTGAGGGAATGAAGGGGCAGGAACTTGTGGGTTACGAGATACACATGGGGCAGGCCAGGAACGAGGGGAATAAAAGCGCCTTCCATATCTTTGAAACCCCACAGGGGAAAGTCGATTATCTTGATGGCACACTCAATACCCAGGGCACAGTACTGGGTACCTACCTGCACGGCTTGTTCCACAACTTTGGTTTTAGACAAACCTTGCTTAATTCTTTACGGCGACGCCGCGGATTGCCTGAGAGATGGGGTGGAACTACGATAGGGAGGGAGCAGCAGTATAACAGGCTGGCAGAATTAGTGCGTAACAGCCTCGATATGGCTGCTATCTATAAGATAGTGGAGAAGGGCATCAATGGATACTAAAGAAAGGGAGGGAGATGCTCCAAAAGGGTTAATTCAAGTCTATACTGGGGATGGCAGGGGTAAGACTACGGCAGCTTTGGGGTTGGCTCTCAGGGCGGCGGGACAGGGAATGAAAGTCATCATCATCCAGTTTATTAAAGGTGATCCCACTTGTGGGGAGCATCTTTTTGCTGCCCAATATCGCCCTTTTGAAATAGTACAGCTAAACACCAAGAGCAGCTTTGATCAGACTTTAGAGGGGCTTCGTCCCCCAACCGAGAAAACCCTGGCTTTTGCTGAGGAGACTATACTCGGCGGCGACTACGATGTGGTTATCCTTGATGAGATATTCGTTGCTGTGAATAAAGGGCTAGTAAGTACGGAGCAAGTATTAAATTTGATGAGTAGCAGGCCTGAGGAAATGGAGTTAATTCTAACTGGACGTGGGGCACCCAGAGAAATCATCCAGAAAGCAGACCTAGTTACTGAAATGCTGGCTGTTAATCATCCTTCTGCCAAGGGAATTGCGGCGCGAAAAGGCATCGAGTATTGAGACTGGTGATTAACAGGTGCTGGTATTCAAAAGCGCATATCCTAGTAAAGAAAGAGGAGGGTAAGTTTGATGAATAATTCTCTATCGCAGATATTGAAGCAGATAAAGCCTCTGGATAGGGAGGCGATGGAGGAGGCTCAGTCTCGCCAGGATGAATTAACCAAACCCAGGGGGAGCTTGGGTCGGCTGGAGGAGTTATCTATCAAGGTAGCTGGTATCAAGGGCAAGATAGTTCGTGGTTTTGAACATAAAGCTATTGTGACAATGGCTGCTGACCATGGAGTGGTAGAAGAGGGAGTGACTCTTTACCCTCAAGAGGTCACGAAGCAAATGGTATTCAACTTCCTCAATGGGGGCGCCGGTATAAATGTTCTTGCCCGACTTACAGGTGCTCGCGTTGTCGTGGTTGATATGGGTGTGATTGGGGGATTTGAGCCACATCCTAACCTTATTTGCAAGATGATAGATTTTGGCACCAGGAATATGGCCAAAGGCCCAGCTATGAACCGGCAACAGGCACTGGATGCTATCGAGTCTGGGATTGAGATAATAGAGGATGAAATAGCCAAGGGACTGGACATTGTAGGCACAGGGGATATGGGCCTTGGCAATACTAGTGCCAGTAGTGCCATAGGTGCTGCTATTACAGGCGAGTCTGTAGAAAATGTCACCGGACGAGGTGAAGGCCTTGATGACGAACAACTGGCGCATAAAATCAAGGTGGTTCAGAAGGCCTTGGCCATTAATAAGCCTGACCCCCAAGACCCCATAGATGTTCTGGCCAAAGTCGGTGGCTTTGAAATTGGCGGGCTGGCAGGGGTTATGCTCGGAGCAGCAGCGCATCGTATACCTGTGGTTATTGATGGCTTCATTTCAGGAGCTGCTGCCCTCATTGCCACCGAGCTTGCGCCTGGGTTGAAGGATTATCTCATTGCTGCTCATCTCTCTGCTGAGAGCGGGCACAGGTTCTTGCTGGAATACCTGGGATTGACCCCACTTCTAAGTCTAGAGATGCGACTTGGTGAAGGAACTGGGGCAGCATTGGGCATAGCAGTTGTGGAGGCAGCAGTGAAAACCTTAGCTGAAATGGCGACTTTTGCTGAAGCTGGCGTTTCACAAGCCCAGAAAGAAGCTGAATAGATGCGATTCTGGATTGCCTGGCAATTTCTTACCGTAATCCCCTCCCCTCCTCGCTATCGGGGGTATAGCGCTGAGGACTTAGGACGCTCAATAAGTTTCTTCCCCGTAGTAGGACTCTTCCTAGGACTGGTGCTATTTGGGCTTGACTACTTGTTAGGGTTATTTCTGCCCTCCATCGTAGTGAACATCTTGCTTGTTATTGCGCTGGCAATCCTTACGGGGGCACTGCATCTCGATGGCTTTATCGATACCTGCGATGGGCTTGTGGTAAGAAGCTCAGCTTCAGATAAATTAAAAATTATGGGCGATACTCAAGTTGGTGTATTTGGGGTAGTTGGGGGTTGTTGCCTCATTCTTGCCAAGTTTGCAGCTTTGTTCGCCTTGCCGGAGGCATTACGAGCAAGTGCTTTGATACTCATGCCTGCTTTGAGTCGCTGGGGAATGGTATATGCTATCTATGCCTTCTCTCCCGCCAGGGAGGAGGGTATGGGCTGGGCTGCCAAGCAAAAGGCAAGTTGGAAAGGGATGCTGGCAGCAACCATGGTTGCTTTAATTGTAGCGTTGGCTTTGCTGAGCTGGTGGGGGGCAGCGCTCTTGGCAGCGCTTTGCCTTATTCTTTTTGTGGTTTCAAAATATCTTAGCTCCAGATTCGGAGGGCTCACTGGTGACAATTATGGGGCTATAAACGAGTTTGCCGAGGTGACTGTGCTCATTCTAGCTT
>JAIWBQ010000142.1:0-3315 GCA_048633745.1 bacterium | reverse complement strand
AGAGTGGGAGAGGCAACTAATGAAGTTTTAGATAAAACTGGTGCCGGTGACCAGGGGATGATGATTGGCTTTGCCTGTAAAGAGACACCCGGGCTTATGCCTTTACCCATCACATTGGCGCATAAGCTATGCCAGCGTCTGGCTCAGGTAAGAAAAGATAGCACCGTTCCTTATCTCAGGCCCGATGGTAAATCCCAGGTAACCATAGAGTACAGTCATGGCATACCCAAGAGGGTGGTTTGTGTTGTTCTTGGCGCTCAGCATGATCCAGGAGTGGAACATGATGTCATTGAGCATGACCTTGTAGAGCAAGTGATTAACAAAGTCATCCCTGCTAATTTGATAGACGATGGAACTAAAGTCTACATTAATAGTGCTGGGCAGTTTGTCATTGGCGGGCCGGTGAGCGATACCGGCTTCACAGGGCGCAAAATCATCGCTGATACCTATGGTAGCGCCTGTCCGCACGGCGGGGGCTGCTTTTCAGGTAAAGACCCCACCAAGGTAGATCGCTCCGCTACTTATATGGCAAGATATGTCGCCAAAAATATAGTAGCTGCTGGGCTTGCCGATTATCTCGAGCTTCAGGTTGCTTATACCATTGGAAAAGCTCATCCTCTATCATTATCTATCGAGACATCTGGCACACGAAAGGTTCCCGATGAAACCATATTAGGTCTCATTAACAAGCATTTCGACTTCCGTCCTGAAGCAATCATAGGGACTTTAGCCTTGCGTCGCCCAATTTACCGACAAACCGCCGTTTATGGGCATTTCGGCCGAGACGACCTTGATCTTCCCTGGGAGAAGACAGATAAGGCTGAAATACTGAAGGCTGAGGCGGGGCTTTAAACAATCTCTATCCTCACATCATCCACGCTCTTCACCTCTGTTCCCAAATCAACTAAGGCTATGGTGCGCTCAGGAACATAATGTTTATAAGCTGAAGAGGTGAATATAGTAAGGCACCTTCTGCCATACATTAGCTGTGAGACATTCGGCTGGTGAGACCTTATCAAGATGTTCTTGCCAAAACGTGACATGATTGTTTCAAACCAGCTTCGCCCGAATTGAGGCCTTCCAGTATAGGGATCGAATCCTAGGAACTCCCCTTCCCTTTCTTGCCAGTCTCCCCAGGTTATCTGATGCCATTCAGTACTGCCTAGCTTTATCTTATTTATATCCTCCAAGTTCGGCATGTCAGGGAGTGCTCCATGCAGAGCAATGATCCCATTTGATGTGGACACTGCGAGCGGCAGCTTGGAAAGAACCTCACTATACCGCTGACGGAGTTCAACATCCAGCCCTTCCCAGAAATCGGCAGGATGAAAATCCATCACAGCATAGCCTTCATGATTTCCCATAAGCAGAAAAAGACTATCGGGATGCTCAATTTTTTGCTGAAGCAAGAAGTTAATGCTCTCCAGGGAAGCTGGCCCACGATCAACATAATCCCCAAGGAAAACCAGCTTATTCCCCGGCTTGAGATACCTGTGAATAATTTTCTCCGTGGCTTCGAAGTCACCATGGGTATCGCCAACAAAAATCACTCTGGCTGACTCCAATTGTATTAAATTTGCTTCCTGGGCAAACCTTTCCGCTGCCTCGTCGAGCAACTCTTTTATCTTTTCCCTGGTCACACTACAAAGCCTTTTTTCGTTCTGAGAAAGTATACACCCTCAAGACATAGATTTCTTCGAAGCATTCTTTAAATCCAGTCGAATACTATGCCACATACTGGGGGAGCACGCTCTGAGACACTATATTGTGCACTGGGAGTTCTCAACCCAAAATGACATTTCGCCAAACTGTGCTGCTCACGATATCGCTCTATGTGCGTGGCTTTGACATAGCTTGATAGACACGATCTGAACGTTTTTGTGTATGGTGGCGGATGTGCACTTGGGGATTGGCTCGCCCCAGTCATGTTGTTGAATTGCAAGCCCACGAGATGGCCACGCCCTCGCTGACAACAACAGGAAGAAGAAGGGACCGCCTCATTTCGTTCAACACCCTCAGCCTTCGTTGTACCTTCGCTTAGGGCTTTGATTCAGAATATGCCCTAATCCTCTCCCTTGACGGGAGAGGAAATTTTACTCGCAATGATAACAGAACGAGGCAGCATGTCTCTAAGTTAAGCGCAACCCAATCGACGTATTATCAACTTTGTCCCCCTGGAAAATCCTGCTCAGCAGGCTTACTTTCATGCTGCCGGAACTCTAGGACCATCACAAAGCCAACTAGACGTTTACAGGCTGAGACTTCCTATGATAAGCTGGCCCAGTCTGATGTTACTCAATATCGTTTTGATCGTAGGGAGCTATCTTTTCGGAAGTCTTCCTTTCGCCGTCGCCATGGCCAGGGCAAGCGGCTTGGATCCATCTCAGGAAGCAGATTTGCATATTGCTCTATGGCATAAGGCGAGCAAAGTGCGAGCTTTGCTCGCTGGCCTCGTTGATTTCATAAAGGGAATCCTTCCCGTACTTGTCGCTTTTGGCCTTAATCTGTCGCCTGCCGTGGTTGCTTTTTGTGGTGTAGCCGCCATGGCAGGACAAATGTGGCCGCCACTCCGCCGCTCTCATGGAGAAAAAGGGAACACCACTGGCGGGGGCGCAATGATTACCTTGATCCTAGTATACCAAGCATACCCCGTTTTGCTTGCTCTCATACCTGCCATTGTGGCTTCCGTCTTAGCACTCACTGTTGAATCTGGCCACTCGCGAGCCATGCCTGTAGGCAATCTTATTGCCTTTGCCATGGTCCCCCTGCTTTCCTGGTGTTCTGGACAGCCAGGGGGCATAATTGTGGGCTCTCTCGTCCTACTCCTTATCCTTATAGTACGGCGATTAACCGCTGGGCTTGAGGCTGATCTTAAGGCAGGCGGTAGAGTCGCGAGGGTACTAGCTAACCGATTTCTTTTTGACCAGTCATTTGTAGATGGGACGGAGGAATAGCTACTGCCAGTTCTTGATCCGGCGATGGGCAAGATACGCCACGATAGCCCCTGCGGTGAGCGCGATCGCTATCCAGACTAGAACCATGATAACAGAAGACTCGGGGGTAAAGGACTTTGATACCTTGCCACCTAGAGCACCAAAAGCCAGGAAAAGTGCTTCCCATGCTAGTAAATGTGTAACGACTGCGGTGAGGAAATGCCTATACCTGATTCGAGCAACACCGCACGCAATGGAACTGGCAACGTTGAATCCTGGCGTGAACCTTGCCACAATGATGGCAGGTAAAGTAAACGACTTCAGCTTTTGCGTTACTTGTTCAAGACGTTCCGGAGTAATCCGAAAGCGGTTACCGAATCTA
>JAIWBQ010000141.1:0-9815 GCA_048633745.1 bacterium | reverse complement strand
ATCTTATACGGTCTTGAGTGGATTTTGAAGCCTGTTATTAGCTGTCACTAATTTTGAGGCGAGTGATTACGGCACTGGCTAAGTGTGGTTTAAACGTTCCGATTCACAAGCTTAGGAAGCCTCAAGCCCACAATGAAGCCGCAGCCTATCCTCAAACTTCACTGATCTAAGGTATCTCAGCACCACGGCAAGGCTCTCCCGGCCATAAAGTGATGGCCTAAGGCCAAGGTGTATAATACTATCCGACCTCACCAGGCACTGGCATACCTCACACCACAGCAATTTCTTGAACGCTATCAGCAAAATCAGAGGAAGGAGGCGGTGTGTCACTAATCATATGAACCAGTACAGCCGCTTGATCCCTCGGTATTAAGCCATGACTTTGCCAGGATTGTCGGGCAGGCAGGATTGGGAAGGGTTCGAATTCACGATCTTCGGCATACCTTCGCCAGTCTCGCTCTCCTTCGTGGTGCGAAGCCGAAGGTTATCAGTGAAGCTCTAAGGCATAGGTCCGTGGCGTTTACAATGGATACCTATTCTCATATAATAAGCGGGATGCAAGAGGATGCCATGGCGCTAGTGGACGAAGTGTTACCCGCGGGGGTGTGTAAAAAATAACGCCAAAGTAACGCCAACTCTGGCAGAAATAAGGGTGAATATCCAATAATTAGCTTTAATGCCAGTGTAGCTCAGGGGTAGAGCAGCGGTTTCGTAAACCGCCGGTCGTCGGTTCGAATCCGACCGCTGGCTCCATTGTAATTGAAGGTGACGAAGATAAAGAAACTATTATCCGGAAATGAAGCCTTAGCCTTGGGGGCCTATCATGCTGGTGTAATGGTAGCCGCAGCTTATCCCGGGACACCAAGCACGGAGATACTTGAAGCGGTGGCTCAATTTGATGATATTTATGCTGAATGGTCAACGAATGAAAAAGTGGCCATGGAGTTGGGTTTAGGGGCAGCCTATGCTGGGGTCCGATCACTGGTATGTATGAAGCAGGTGGGGCTGAATGTAGCCAGTGACCCTTTTATGGCTGCGGCTATAACTGGAATCGATGCTGGACTGGTGGTGATAGCTGCTGATGATCCTGGAATACATAGTACCCAGAGCGAGCAGGATAGCCGCCACTATGCCAAATTTGCCAAAATACCCATGCTGGAGCCCAGCGATAGCCAGGAAGCATATGACTTCATGGCAGATGCTTTTGACATCAGTGAAAAGTTCGATACCCCGGTGCTGGTGCGTACCACTACTCGTATTGCCCATTCCAAGTCGCTGGTTGAGGTGAATCGGAGCAGGGTAATGACGGCAAGGCAGCGTGGTTTCCGACATGATTTGGCAAAGTATGTAATGCTGCCGGTCTATGCCCGGCTCAGGGCTCCTTTGATGGAGGATCGCCTGGTCAAACTGGCAGCCTATGCCGAATCATTACCCCATAATCAAATATTGTGGGGGGAGCGTCATCTGGGTGTGGTGACTCGCGGGGTTGCCTTCCAGTATGCTAGAGAGGTTTTCCCGGATGCCTCCTTCCTTAAACTTGGCATGACTTATCCCCTTCCCCAGAATTTGCTCCGTCAATTCGCATCACAAGTGGACAGGATGATAGTAATAGAGGAGCTCACCCCATTTCTTGAGGAAAATATCCAGACTATGGGAATAGAAGTTACCGGCAAGGAGTTTATCCCCAGGGTGGGTGAGTTGAATCAGCGTATCATTGAGGAAGGCGGCCACTGTGCCGGGTTGTTGCCTGCAGCTTTGCCCAGGCAAGCGAAAGATGTAGTCCCAGAGCTGCCCGGTCGTCCGCCTACCCTGTGCCCAGGTTGCCCACATACGGGCATGTTCTTTGTACTCAGCACGATGGGACAGCGTTCTAAATTACTGGAATCTGGAGGCAAGTCGCAAAAGGAACTGAAGTTAATTATCACTGGAGATATTGGTTGCTATACTCTGGCTACCTATCCTCCACTTTGTGCTCTCGATACTACAGCCTGCATGGGTGCTAGCATCGGTGAGGCCCTGGGAATGGAGAAGGCAGGTGTCGAAAGCAAGGTGGTAGCCGTTATTGGCGATTCTACATTCTTTCATTCTGGCATCACTGGCGTGGTAGATGCGGTGTATAACGATGGGCAGATAACGATTATCATTCTTGATAACAGCACCACTGCTATGACAGGTCACCAGGATCACCCGGGGACGGGTATCTCTGCGCGGGGCAAAAAGACTAAAACGGTGGATCTGGAACAGTTGGTTCGGGGTATTGGTGTCGGGGATGTCAGAGTAGTTGATGCATTTGATATGAAGGCTCTACGGGCTAGCCTGAGGAGCTCGATTAATAGGCCTGAGCTTTCTGTTATCATAGTTCGTGGCGCTTGCCCGATGCATGTGCGGACACGCTCCGAGCCCAGGGCGGTTGATGCTGAGAAATGCGACGGGTGTGGGATTTGTCTCAGGATTGGGTGTCCAGCCATTCAATGTGAGAACGAGCAGGTTTACATAGACGCTACTTTGTGCGTGGGAGATACCTGTACTATTTGTCAGCAGCTTTGCCCCAAGCGGGCAATAGTCCCGCTGTCTACTATTGTAGGTGACGAATCAAAGTGAAGAAGCAGGACATACTTATGGTAGGTGTGGGTGGTCAGGGGATTATCCTTGCGAGTGACATAGTGGCCGGGGCTGCTTTTGCCGCTGGATACGATGTCAAGAAGACAGATACATTGGGCATGGCACAGCGTGGTGGCAGCGTTGTAAGTCATGTGCGAATAGCGGGGGAGGTCTGGTCTCCCTTGATTAAAGAAGGTGAAGTTGACATAATGCTTGCCTTCGAGAAATTGGAGGTTGCCAGGTGGGGCTACTATCTCCGGCCCGGAGGGGTAGCCATTGTTAATAATCACGCCATGCCTCCATTGTCAGTCAGTTTGGGAACTCACCGGTACCCTGGTGATGAAGAGATAGAGGACATCCTGAAGCGGCAGACAGAGCGCATCTATTTTGTCGATGGAACAGGCAGGGCTAGAGAGTTGGGCGACATTAGGGCTGTTAATATGTTTATGTTAGGATGTACATCGCTTTTACTGCCTATCGATCTTCAGACATGGAAGGAGTGCATGTCTCAACATATACCATCAAACATTCTGCAAATCAACGTTGCCGCATTTGACGCAGGTAGAAAGGAAGCTGCGGATGTCAATTTCGGATAATGTCCAGAGGCATATGGCGGAGGGGTCGTGGATCAGGAGGATGTTCGAGGAGGGGGCTATTCTCCGGGAGCGTTATGGAGCGGAGAATGTCTTTGACCTTTCCATTGGTAATCCTGTGATGGAGCCTCCTGTTGAGTTTAGCCAGGTGCTAAGGAGGCTGGTGGAAGACCCCATGCCAGGAATGCATAGATACATGGGGAATGCGGTTTATCCAGAAACAAGGACTGCCGTGGCAACACAACTGTCGCAGGAGACTGGCATCAAGTTCAGTATGGACGATATCGTCATGACCTGTGGCGCTGCGGGAGCGTTAAACGTGGTGCTGAAGACGCTACTCAATCAAGGAGATGAGGTCATTGTATTTGCCCCTTACTTTATGGAATTCGGCAACTATATAGATAACCATGGTGGGGTTGCCAAAGTTCTACCTACAGATGAGTGGTTTATACCAAAGCTTGATGCTCTCGAAGCTGCCATTACGGCTAAGACCAAAGCGGTAATCATAAATTCCCCCAATAATCCCTCTGGTGCTGTTTATGGTGAAGATGTTATACATAGGCTAGGAGAATTACTTCACAAGAAAGAGTCTCAATATATGATACAGATTTTCCTCATCAGCGATGAGGCATATCGTAAAATCATATACGATGGATTGAAATACCCGCCAGTTTTTGAGCATCACCTTCAAAGTATTGTCGCCACCTCTCACTCCAAGGATTTGGCACTGCCTGGTGAGCGTATCGGCTACATTGCCGTGCATCCTGATTATAGCGAGCGGGAGGAACTCGTGGATGGCCTTATCTTTTGCAACCGAGCGCTAGGATATGTTAACGCACCAGCTCTAATGCAACACGTAGTGCGCAGCTTGCAGCATGTAACTGTCTCCGTAGCTGAATATCAAAAGAAGAGGGATTTCCTATATAGCCATCTTGTCGAGATGGGCTATTCGGTGGTAAAGCCCCAGGGGGCTTTCTACATGTTCCCCAAATCCCCGCTGGAAGATGACGTTGCTTTCGTGAACGAGCTACGGCAATGGAATGTGCTGACTGTGCCTGGTCGTGGTTTTGGGTTACCAGGTTACTTTCGGGTGTCATACTGTGTTGATGATAGAACGTTGGAAGGTTCCCTAGCTGGTTTCCAAAGTGTTGCCCAAAGATTCCATCTATGTTAGGACTTGGTGAGCGAAAAGGAAACTTGATGAGGTGGCCATTGAGTTGGAAAAGTTTTTTAACCCGGGGCTCTTAATCTAAGCTATCGTCGGCTGTTATATGTGTGTCTCAGTTTTGGTTTGTCTATCTTACCAGTGGGATTTCGTGGCACCTTGTCAAATATAATACGCCTGGGTCTCCTATATGTGGGCACGTTCTGTTCACAAAATGCGTATACCTCTGCTTCGGTCAGGGTCTCGTTGGGTTTGGGGTCAATTATAGCTATGGCTATTTCGCCTAGCCTCATATCTGGAATCCCGATTACGGCTACATCGTAGATTTTGAGATGTCTGTGCAGGACCTCTTCCAGTTCTGCTGGATAGATATTCTCGCCGCCGGTAATGATAACATCTTTTTTTCTATCAACGAGGTAAATAAAACCATCACTATCCATCCTGGCTATGTCGCCGGTATATAGCCAGCCATCTTTTTTTATTTTGGCAGTCTTTGCTGGATTCTTGTAATATTCCTTCATCACACCGTCACCATTGACAATTAATTCGCCAACCGCTCCTTCAGCCACGTCTTCACCATTATTATTGACGATGCGAGTCTCCCAGTTAACGCCGGCTTTTCCAATAGCTCCCACTTTGTGTTCGTTTTCTATACCCAAATGAACACAACCGGGCCCCGCGGCCTCACTTAGTCCATAGTCTGTGTCATATTGCATATCGGGAAAGTATTCCTTCCAACGTTTTACCAGTGTGGGGGGCACAGGCTGGGCTCCAATATGCATAAGGCGCCAGCAGCTCAGGTCGTAGTCTTTCGTCTTTAGTTTCCCGTTGTCCATTGCTACCAGAATGTCATGAGCCCAGGGCACCAGCAACCATACTATTGTGCCTCTCTCTTTATGAATGGCTTCAAATATATCTTGAGGGCTGATTTCGGTTAAAATGCTAGCTCGAGCACCTACAATCAGGTTACCGAACCAGTGCATTTTAGCTCCGGCGTGATATAGGGGTGGAAGAATAACAAAATTGTCCTCGTGTTTTTGATAGTGGTGAGCGTGCTCAGTTATGGCAGCGCATACCATATTCTTGTGACTGAGAAGTATTGGCTTGGGTTCTCCGGTTGTGCCTGAACTAAAATAAAGACCACATCCATCTTCATCAGTCAGTTCTATATTTACGGGCTCAGAAGGAGAGTTGCTTATCATATCCTCGAAGTCATCCATATCTTTAGGCGGGTTCTGACCAACGACGATATAACTATTTATAGTAGGTAACTGGGAGGGGGTGTTATTAATCCTTTCAATGAACTCTTCTCCTAGAATCATTGCCTTGGCTTCGGCTATGTCAGCGCAGTACTTCAACTCGTTGCTAGTGAATCTAAAGCTGAGGGGAACTGCCCATGCTCCAGTTCTAATGATGCCAAAGTAGGCCTCAAGCCAGTTTATGGAATTCATCATCCAATGGATGACCTTATCACCTTTTTTGATGCCTCTATCCATAAGGGCGTTGGCTATCCTGTTTGACCTTTCGTCAAACTCTCTCCAGGTGATTTCTTTCCTTATGTTTTTGCTGGGTTTCAGTTCAATAAGTGCTGTATCATCAGGATATTTTGTGGCATTTTGGGCCAACATATCTGCTATGGTAGTCATTTATCAGCTCAGCTCCTTCACAATTCGTTAGACCGTTTAGTGTGTAGTCAGGTTGGGCAAAAAGGTGGCAATCTGGGGAAAGGCCATGAGTATGCTAATGGCAACTATCAATGCTACCAGGAAGGGGAGTATTCCTTTAAAGATGGTCTCCAGAGGGACGTCTTTGGCGATCCCCTTGATTACATACACATTCACCCCCACCGGTGGTGTGATGACTCCCATTTCAGTTACCAGCACAATTATAACACCGAACCATATTGGGTCAAAACCCAGAGCCAGGACAACCGGGTATAAGATAGGGATAGTGAGGGTGATCAGTGCCAAGGCATCCATAAAGCAGCCACCTATGAGGTAGATGAGTACTATAACTCCCATAATGGCCGTAGTGGGAAGGGGAAGCCCAACCACCCAATCGGCTAATATGAAGGGGATCTTAGTTACCGCCATGAAATGTCCGAAAATTGTAGCTCCAGTAACAATGACCATAACCATACAGGTTATACGCAGGGCATCCTTAACTGCTCCGAGGAGACCCTGCCAGGTTAGTTGTCGTGATGCCACCCCGATGAGTAAAGCGCCCGCAGCACCGACTGCCCCAGCCTGTGTGGGGCTAAACCAGCCAAGAAAGAGCCCGACTATCACTAGAGAGAACAAAATTAATGTTTCAATAACTCCAGCAAGCCCAGCTAGCTTATCCTTCCAGCTTGTTGCCACCCCTGCCGGAGCAAGTTTAGGGTTGTGCTTACATAGCAATACTATAGTGATGATGAATAGGGTAGCGAGAATTAAGCCGGGGAAAATACCTGATAAGAAAAGTTTGCCTATGGACTGCTCTGTCATTATCCCATATATAATAAATATGGTACTGGGTGGAATAAGTATGCCCAGGCTGCCTGCTGCGGCAACGGAGCCTGTAGCCAGGGAATCGGCGTAGTTATATCTCTTCATCTCAGGTAGGGCCACCTTCCCCATAGCAGCGGCGGTGGCATTGGTTGACCCGCATATGGCGGCGAACCCGGCACAGCCGGCAACGGTAGCTATGGCTAACCCACCACGCAATCTACCCAGTAACGAATAGCTAGCATCATAAAGTCTCTTGCTCATCCCTGAGGCGGAGGCAAGAGAACCCATTAACACGAACATAGGGATAACGGTGAGGGAGTAGGAAGAGAAAACATGGAAGACATCGCGGGCTAGAATGCTTAGCCCTGCCTCCGTCGAAACTAAACAACTAAAACCAATCAGGCCAACAAAAGCCATGGCAAAGCCGACTGGCATGCGGAGGAGGAAAATAATGACTAAAAGGACAATACCTATGATGCCAATCGTAACCGGATTCATTTTCTTACGTTTTAACTGTTCTAAGCAATTGGGATAGCAGTACCAGGAAAACTGAGATGCAGCAGAGGGCTATGCCGTAGATGAAGGGGTAGAATGGTATCTCTCGGGTCATGGAAACTTCCCCACTGACCTGGAGGCTATACCCATAGTCAAAACTTTTCCAGGCAAGCAGGGCAAACAATGCCATGCCAAAGAAACAAACAATAATGGCGATAACTTTCTGGGCTGTTTGGGGAAGGCGCGTTGTCAGGAACTCTACTTCAATGTGACCACGCAAGACCTGGGTGTGAGCTATTGAAAAGGCAATTACTACCACCCCTAAGAAGCCAACCATCTCGATGCCGCCAGGAATAGGCCATTTGAAGGCTTTGGCTGCAATTATGTCGGCTACGATCAGGGCTAACATAGCCACCATTCCGGCGCCTGCTATCCAGTTGAGCCATTTACTGAATGTATGAGCAAACTTTTCGAAGCTGGCTATTTTGCCCGACATGACACAACACCTGGGGTGCTCGAAATTTGTAGAGCCTCTTCTTTCGAGCACCCCGCAGGCAAATCTTTCTTGACTAAAGTGCTTCCTGTATTACAATAGTTCCTGTTCTACCCAATCTACACAAGATTGTTCGGTAGGCGTCTGCCCTGCCCAGTATTTGGTCTGGTCAATCAAGTACTCTTCGTATTCATCTGCAGGAAGTCCCATAGCCGTCTTTTCAGTTATGTACTCACCTATCAGCGGTTCGGTAGCCTCTACCCATCTTGCCATTTCCACTGGCGATAATTCAATCAGCTCTCTGCCCTCGAAGGTCAGAAAGTAGTCTATTCCTGCTTTGTCGTAGTAGGTCCAGACCTTGCCATGTTTCTCTATCCACTCTTTGCTGACCTCGTTGAAAATACCCTGTGTGTCTTCAGACAGGCTATCCCACTTATCTTTGTTCATAACAACGAACATGTTAGCCGTGTAGCCCACGTCATAACAGCCCGTAACATATTTAACTACCTCGGCTTGATTCCAACCTTTCAGTACCTCACGGGGAGTGAGACTACCATCTATGGTACCTTTCTCCATGAGTTCATAGGCCTCTCCCTGCGACGCACCATATCCCTCGGCTCCGAGAGCTTCAATTATCTTGGCTCCCACACCTGTGGACCTTATCACCAAGCCCTTAAGGTCCTCCATTTTACGCACCGGTTTCTCGGTGGTGAAAACCACGCCGGGGCCATGGGCATGGAAATAGAGCACATGCACATCGTCAAATTCCTTGGGCTTGAACTCGTCATAAAAATCATTGGCCACCTTAGTAGCTACCCATCCGTTTGGGTAACCATGAGGCATGTCAACCAATTGGGTGGCGGGAAAACGACCCATGGAATAAGCCAGAACGGACATGCCTATATCTGATATTCCTTCGACCACCCCATCGTAAGTTTGGGGTGCAGGGCTTAGTGTACCACCTGGATAGTAAGTAATCTCTACCTTGCCATTGGTGCGCGTATTTATCTCCTGACAAAATTGCTCAGCAAGAATGGAGTGCAAATGTGTGGGCGGAAAGAAATTACTGTAGGTTAGCTCTATGGTTTCGCGTTCTACAGGTGTTGGAGTTGGTGTTGGTGTTGGAGCTGGAGCACAGGCAACAACCGCGATAAACGCTGCGACTGCCACCAAGATCGCTACAAACTTTAGACTTTTCAAATCTTTCACCTCCTAAAATTTAAGCTTTGCCATTGTCCTGTACTTTTCTTATTAATCTTCCTACATAAGGCTACCCCCATAGGCTGACTTTAGCAGTTTCATAATATGCATCATCTTCACCGGCGCATTATGGGTTGTATCAATAGGTGGCCGGGTCCTCCCTGGCAAGCAAAGCAGCTTTCCTGTCGGCAATGTTGCTCAATTTCGGCGTACAGTGTTCCGAAGAACATATTACAAAATTCCTCTTCCTTGAGGGGAGAAGTTGTGTGAGGGTGAATTTCCCCTCCCTCTAATTCTCTCACGCCAGGGGAGGGAGAGTCATAATTATTAGCAGGCTTAATATCCTTAGCCTTATCGGCAATTAGAGCAGACGCTAGCTTAAGGCCTACATGTCTCACTAAGCTTGGAATTATAATTGACTCGCATGAAAACTGCAAGCTAGTCGTGTGTGGTGATGAGATTCATAGTTAAAACACAATTGGCACAATCCTGTGGCCAGGTGGACAGGATATGTAAGAGCTTTATGCTGAAGGTGCTGTGTATGTTGAAGTGGCGTCTGCCGAGAAGCCAGTCCCGTGGCAAGGGGCTCTACGGAGCCTCCTTCGTGGACTCTTCCTGGGATGATATAAATCACTCCACAGAAATGCCGAGCTTGCCTTGGTAATGGTAGATATACTAAAGTTTGAAACGTGTGCATAAGCTACTGGAGGTTGACTCTGGGGGTCATTGTAAGGCGAGTCGTCTTTTCTGTTATTATGATAAGGCTTCTGGGTTGCTGC